>JBLNAC010000329.1:0-5342 GCA_050259155.1 Syntrophothermus sp. | reverse complement strand
TGCACCGCGTCTGCATCGGCTGCTCGGGCTGGAGCTACGACGACTGGCGGGGCGGTCTCTACCCGGAGGGGCTGCCGGCAGCGCGGCGGCTGCGGCGCTATGCGGAGGTGTTCGACACGGTTGAGGTCAATGCGACCTTCTACCGGCTGCCGAAGCCGGAGACGGTCGCGGGCTGGGTGGAGGAGGTTCCGGACGACTTCCTCTTCGCGGTCAAGGCAAGCCGCTATCTGACCCACATGAAGCGGCTGCACGACATCGCCGACTCGGTTGCCCGCTTCTGGGAGCCACTGGAGCCGCTGCGCAGGGCGCGCCGCCTGGGGCCCGTCCTCTGGCAGCTGCCGGAGAGCTTCGAGCGCGACGACGACCTCCTCGCGGCGGCTCTCGACGTTCTTCCGCCTGCCCGCCACTGTTTCGAGTTCCGCCACCCGAGCTGGTTCGCGTCCCCGGTCCGCGACCTGCTCGCCGAGCGCGGCGCCTCGCTCGTGCTCGGCGACGACGCGAGAAGGCCGCTGCCCCGGGCCCGGCCCGCCGGGCCCGTCGCCTCCCTGCGCCTTCACTACGGCCACCGCGGGCGCGGCGGCAACTACTCCGGCGCCGAGCTCGCCCTCTGGCGGCGGCGGATCGCCGCCTGGCGCGCACGGCGCGAGGTCTTCGCCTACCTCAACAACGACTGGGAGGGGTTCGCTCCCGCCAACGCCCTCACCCTGCGCCGCGGCCTCTCGGGGGCGGGCGGCTGACAGCCGGCTCGGCGCCGACGCGCGGCGCCGACGGGCGGCTCCGTGCTCCGCCGGGGGCGGCTCGAACGGAGAAGTACCCTCTCCCCATGCCTTCCTCGTCCCTTGCCCGCGTCCTCTCCCGCTCCCAGATGCAGAAGCTCGCGCGGGTCGGGGAGGAGCGGACCGCGGACGCCGGCGAGACCCTGTTCGAGATCGGCGACCGCGGCTACCCGTTCGTCGCCATCCTCGAGGGCGAGGTGGCGATCTTCGACGGCGCCGGCGAGGAGCTGGTCCGGCACACCGCCTACGGGTTCGTCGGCGAGATGAACCTGCTCTCCGGCCAGACGGTCTTCCTCACCGCGCGCTTCACGCAGCCGACGCGCTACATCGCGGTCGAGCGCGACGCGCTGCGGCAGCTGCTGTTCGACGACACGTCCCTCTCCGACCTCCTGCTGACCGCCTTCATCGAGCGGCGCGAGAGCCTGCAGGCACGGCAGGGAGTGGGGCTGGAGATCGTCGGCCGCCACGACTCCGACCGCACCCGCAGCCTCGCCCAGTTCGCCAACCGGCAGCGCATCCCCTACACGGTGCGGGACCCGCAGGAGGACGAGGGCGCGGCGGACGCCGTCGCCGGCCTCGCCGCCGACGCGCTGCCGCTGGTGCGCCTGCCCGGCGGGACCGAGCTGCGCGCCCCCTCCAACGCCCGCCTCTCGCGCGCGCTCGGGATCGGGCGCGAGCTGGCGCCCCGCGAGGAGGTCGACCTGCTGATCGTCGGCGGCGGCCCCGCCGGGCTCGGCGCCGCCGTCTACGGCGCCTCCGAGGGGCTCGACACGCTGATGGTCGACGGGACGGCGATGGGCGGCCAGGCCGGCACCTCGCGGCGGATCGAGAACTACCTCGGCTTCCCGGCGGGGATCAGCGGCAGCGAACTCTCCAGCCGCGCGATCACCCAGGCGCGCAAGTTCGGCGCGAGGACGGCGACGCCCTACCGGGCCAGGGAGCTGGTCCCCGGCGGCGACCGCCATCTGGTCCGCTTCGAGGAGGGCAACGAGGTCTCGGCGGCGGCGGTCGTGCTCGCCACCGGTGCCGAATACCGGCGGCTGCCGGTCGAGGGGCTCGGGGAGTACGAGGGCCTGAGCGTCTTCTACGCCGCCGGCCCGCCCGAGGGGCAGCTATGCGGCGGCAGCCGGGTCGGAGTCGTCGGCGGCGGCAACTCCGCCGGGCAGGCGGCCGTCTGGCTTGCCCGCGGCGGCGCCCTGGTCACCCTCCTGCACCGGCGGGCCGACCTGCGCGAGACGATGTCCGCCTACCTGATCGACGAGCTCGAGCGCTTCGGCGTCGCCGTTCGCGACCGCAGCGAAATCGCCGAGCTGCACGGCGAGGACGGCCGGCTCGAGGGAGTGACGATGACCGACGGCGAGCGAGTGCCGCTTTCCTTCCTCTTCCTCTTCCTCGGCGCCGCCCCATGCACCGACTGGCTCGGCGAGGTCGTCGCCCGCGACCCCAAGGGCTTCCTCCTCACCGGCGAGGACGCGGGGGCGGACGGCCTGCTGGAGACGAGCGTTCCCGGCGTCTACGCCGCCGGCGACGTCCGCTCGGGCTCGATCAAGCGCTGCGCGACCGCGGTGGGCGAGGGCGCGACGGTGGTCCGCTTCGTGCACGAGCGGCTCGCCGTGCCGAGCTCCTGAGGCCTCCGCGGCAGGCTCCACACGGTGCGCTCAGCTCTCGCCGCGGACGTCGTCCAGGGTGCGCCCGCTGAGCACCGAGCGCGGCGCTTCGGCCACCACGTCGGAACCCGGGCGGGCCTCGGCGTCGCGGCGCTTGACCAGCAGCCACTGCGCCCTCTCCCCGGGACGCGTGCGCTGGAGCGCGAAGCCGCCCCGCAGCTTTTCGCCGTGCAGGACGAAGACCGCGTGGCCGCGCTCGATCGCCTCCGGCCACGGCACCCGGCCGCCCTGCTCGTATCGGCCGCGATCCCAGACGATCGCCGCCCCCTCCTCGGTCCGGCCCTCCAGCTCGCGGCCGGCGAGGTCGTGGTCCGGCATCTCGAGCGCCAGGCGCTTCGCCGCCGGATCCAGCGAGGGCCCCTTGGGCAGCGCCCAGGAGCGCATCGCGCCGCCGACCTCGAGCCGCAGATCGAAGTGGCGCGAGGTGGCCGCGTGCTCCCGGACGACGAAGACGCCGGCGGGGACGCCGCGGACCGCGAACTGCTCGTGGCCTTCGACCTTCGCCGCCTCGACCTCCACCCCCTCGACCCGGGCCCCGCGCGGTCCCTCGCGCAGGAAGGCGAGCAGCGCCCGCACGGCGTCCTCGGGGCCCTCGGCGTGGACGCGAACGCTGCCGTCGTCGTCGTCGTTGCGGACCCAGCCCGCCACCCCCAGCTCCCGCGCCCGCCGGGCCGTCGTCGCGCGGAAGAAGACGCCCTGCACGCGCCCCCGCACGACCGCCCGGATCGCTTCCTTCGCCACCCGGGCAGCCTATTCCGGATACCCAGGCGTGGATGCCGGCCGCTCGTCACCGGCGGGCTCCAGCCGCCGCCGGGATCGACCGCCTCCGGCGCCGCTTCCAGCCTGACGGAGATCTACGGATGCCCGTTCACGGCGGCGGCGCAAACATGCTCGCGATGCGCACACAGCTGAAGCAGGCGGGCGGCTGGCTCGTCGGACACCGGGCGAGGATCCTGGCGGCCCTGGCGCTGCTCGCGATCGTCGCGGGCGGCGCCCTGCACCTCGCCGGAGAGCCCGAAGCGGGGGACGTCGTCTGGCGCGTCGCGCTCGCGATCCTCACCGCCGAGCTCGCGGTAGAGGTCTTCTGGACCGTCGTCGTCAACCGCCACATGGGCGTCGACACGATCGCGCTGGTGGCGATGGTCGGCGCCCTCGCCCTCGACGAACTGCTGGCCGGCGTCGTCATCGGGCTGATGTTCTCCGGCGGCCTGGCGCTGGAGGAACTCGCCTCCGCCCGCGCCCGGCGCGAGCTGACGCAGCTCGTCGAACGCGCGCCGAAGTTCGCCCGCATCCGGATCGGGGGCGAGCTCCGCGACGTCCCGGTCGAGCGGGTCGGCGTCGGCGACGTGGCCGTAGTCCGGGCCGGCGAGGTCGTTCCGGTCGACGGCACCGTGCTCAGCGCCGAGGCGGTGATCGACACCAGCGCCCTCACCGGCGAGCCGCTGCCGGCGACGCTCGGCCGGGGCATGGAGGTCCTCAGCGGCACGGCAAACGCCGGCTCGCCGTTCGAGGTCCGGGCCGAGCGGCCCGCCTCCGAGAGCGCATACGCGGCGCTCGTGCGGCTGGTCGAGCAGGCCGAGACCGAGCGCGCCCCGATGGTGCGCCTCGCCGACCGCTACGCGGGGTTCTTCCTGCCGGCGACGCTGCTGATCGCCGGCCTCGCCTGGGCGCTCAGCGGCGAGGCGGTGCGGGCCCTCGCGGTCGTCGTCGTCGCCACCCCCTGCCCGCTGATCCTGGCGGCGCCGATCGCCCTCATCTCCGGGGTGTCGCGCGCGGCCTCGGCCGGGGTCGTCGTCAAGGGCGGCAGCGCGATCGAAGCGCTGGGCCAGGTGCGGACCGTGCTGTTCGACAAGACCGGGACCCTCACCGTCGGCAGCCCCGAGGTGCGCGACGTGCTGACCCTGCCGGGCTTCGACGGGGCCCAGCTGCTGAGCATGGCGGCCGCCGTCGACCGCCTCTCGGCCCACGTGCTCGGCGAGGCGCTGCTCGCCGCCGCCGAGGAGGCCGAACTCAAGGTCGCCACGGCCACCGACACCCGCGAGGACCCCGGTCAGGGAATCGCCGGGACGGTCGACGGCCACCGGGTCGCCGTCGGCAGCCGCCGCTTCATGGAGGCCGAGCGGATCCCGCTCGAGGACCTCGAAGGGGCGGCCCTGATGGACGGCCGCGGTTCCGGCGAGGCCCGCGTCCTGGTCGCCGTCGACGGACACCTGGGCGGCGTCATCGCGATGGCCGACGAGCTGCGCCCGGACGCCCACGGGATCGTCGCCAGGCTGCGCGAGGAAGGGGTGGGCCACGTCGCGATGGTCTCCGGCGACCGCCGCTCGGCCGCCGAGCGCATCGGACGCGAGCTCGGCGTCGACCGCGTCTACTCGGAGCTGGCGCCGGAGGACAAGCTCGAGGTGATCCGCCGCCTGCGGGAGGACCCGGCGCTGACGCCGGTGATGATGGTCGGCGACGGCGTCAACGACGCCCCCGCCCTCGCCCTCGCCGACCTCGGGATCGCGATGGGAGCGGCGGGCGCCACCGTCTCCTCGGAGACCGCCGACGCGGTCATCACGGTCGACCGCGTCGACCGCGTCGCCGACGCCATCCACGTCGGCCGCCGCTCGCTGCACATCGCCCGCGAGAGCGTCGCCGTCGGCATGGGCCTCAGCCTCGCCGCGATGATCGTCGCCGCCTTCGGCTACCTGCCGCCGCTCGCCGGGGCGCTGCTGCAGGAGGGCATCGACCTGGCGGTGATCCTCAACGCGCTGCGGGCGCTGCGCGGCTGACGCGCGCCGGGCCCGGCCCCGACCCTCCCCCGCCCCGCTCAGTCCCCGGCGACGTCGCGGCGCAGGAACACGAGCCCTGCCGCGACCAGCGCCGGGGCGCCGTAGAGGAGGCAGACCCAGGCCGC
>JBLNAC010000328.1:0-3021 GCA_050259155.1 Syntrophothermus sp. | reverse complement strand
CTGGAAGGTCGCGCCGGCGCTCGCCGCCGGCAACTGCGTCGTCGCCAAGCCGTCGGAGCTGACGCCACTGTCGACGCTGATGCTGGCCGACGTGTTCGAGCACTTCCCTCCGGGGGTCGTCAACCTGCTCGCGGGCGCCGGCGACGTCGGCGCCGCGATCGCCTCCCACCCCGGCGTCGACTGCGTCGCCTTCACCGGCTCGGTCGCGACCGGCCGCAGGGTCGCCGAAGCCTGCACGCCGCGGATGGCGCGGATGAACCTCGAGATGGGCGGCAAGGATGCCTTCATCGTCTGCGCCGATGTCGCGCCCCAGCTCGACGTCGCCGTCCGCGGCGGCGCCTGGGCGGCATTCCTCAACGCCGGCCAGGTCTGCACCTCGGCCGAGCGCTTCTACGTCGCCGAGGAGATCTTCGACGACTACGCCGCCGCCTTCGCAGAGCACGCCCGCTCGCTGGTCCTCGGCGACCCCTTCGAGGTCGCGACCGACATCGGCCCGATGGTCTCCGACCCGCAGCGGGCGAAGGTCGTGGCCCAGCTCGAGGCGGCGGCCGCGGCCGGGGCCGAGGTGCTCACCGGCGGCGATCGGGGCGGCACCGAGCGCGGCCACTTCCTCTCCCCCGCGGTCGTCGTCGGCGCCGCCGCCGACTCGGCGCTGCTCACCGAGGAGACGTTCGGGCCGGTGGCGCCCCTGGTGCCGGTGTCATCGCTCGACGAGGCGATCGCGCTCGCCAACGCGACCGAGTTCGGGCTCGGGGCAAACGTCTACACCGGCGACCTCGAGAGCGCCGTCCGCTGCATGCGGGAGCTGCGCGCCGGGACGGTCTGGATCAACGACCCGCTGACCGACAATGACGCGGGCCCGTTCGGCGGCTTCAAGCAGTCGGGGCTCGGCCGCGAGCTCGGCCGCGAGGGGCTCGAGGCCTTCCAGGAGACCAAGCACGTCCACATGGAGTCGCGCATAGAGCGCAAGGAATGGTGGTACCCCTACCGCGAGTACGGCGCCGGGTAGCCGCCGCCGCGCTGGCGGGAGCCTGCTGCGCGGCCGCCGCCGCTGCGCTCTCGGGAGCCCCGGCGGTCGCCGCGCGCGCCAGCTTCCGGGCGGAGGTCCGCCATGCGCGGGTCGAGGGAGCGAGAGTCGCCTGGTACGAGCGCGGCCATGGGCCGCCGCTGGTGATGCTGATCGGGACCGGCTCGACGATGGCCGAATGGGACCCGGCGCTGCTGCGGCTGCTCGCGCCCCAGCATCGGCTGATCCTCTTCGACTACCCGGGCGTGGGCCTCTCGGGCCGCTGGCGGGGGCGCGGCTTCGACTCGCTCGCCCACTCCACGGCCCGTCTGATGGCGGCGATCGGGGTGCGGCGCGCGGACGTCCTCGGCTGGTCGATGGGCGGCTTCGTCGCCCAGCGCCTGGCGATCGACCACCCCGGACGCGTCCGGCGCCTGATCCTCGCCGGCACCAATCCGGGCGGCCGCGAGGCGGTCCTCGGCAGTCCCCGCTTCCAGGCGATCGACAGCTCGCCGGAACCGAGCGAAGCGCAGATCCTGCGCGAGCTGTACCCGCCTGACCGCCAGGGCGAGGGCCGCCACTTCCTGCGCCGGCTCGAGCGCGCCAGCAGCAGCGGCGAGATCCCCGACGACTTCCACGTCGCCGCGGCGACCACGGACCGTCAGGTCGCCGCCGAGGATCCGTGGCTTCGCAGCGAGCGGAACTGGCGTCAGCTGGGAGACCTGCGAGCGCCAACGCTGGCCGCCGGCGGCGCCCGCGACCCGGTGGTTCCGGCGCTCAACCTGCGCCGGATCGCCGCCAGGGCCCCGAGGGCGCAATTCGCGCGCTTCGCCGGCGCCCACGCCTTCCTCTTCCAGGACCGAGGGCGCTTCAGCCGTGCGGTCGAGCGCTTCCTGGGGCGGGGTGGATAAGAGCGCCCTTCGACCTGCTTTAGGTCCGGTTCACGCCCGTCGGCGAGACTGGGGAAGGTGTCTGCCGCCCACGACCGGTCACGCCGGCGCCGCCCGTCACGCCGGCGCCGCCAGCTCCGCCTCCTCTACCCCCTTGCCGCGGTCGGGGGGCTGGCGATCGTCGTCGCGGCGCTGGTCGGCGGCGCGGGCAACGGCCCCGCCGGCGGCGGCGCGAAGACCGTCACGCGGCTTGTCTCGCAGGCGGCGGCTCCGCTCGCCGCCCCGCTCGCGAATGCCTCGGCCGTCTCCCTGCCCGGCGGGCCGCTGATCCTCGGCGGCCTCGACAGCGGCGAATCCTCGGTCGCCGCCGTCCTCCAGCTGACCGCCGGCGGGGACGCGCGCCAGGTCGGCGAACTCAGCGAACCCCTGCACGACGCGGCCGCCGTTCGGCTGGGCGAATCGGTGCTCGTCTTCGGTGGCGGCCAGTCGACAAGCACGAGCGTCGTCCAGTCGCTTCCTGCCCCGGGCGGCAAGATCCCCCCAGGGGCGGTCGCCGAAGCGGTCGGCAACCTGCCGACGGTGCGCTCGGACCTGAGCGCGATCGCGCTCGGCGGCCGCGCCTACCTGCTCGGCGGCTACGACGGCACCAACCTGGTCCCCTCCGTCCTCTCCACCTCCGACGGCGCCCACTTCACCCAGGTCGCCACGCTGCCTCGGCCGGGCCGCTACCTCGCCGTCGCGGCCCTAGGCGGCCGCATCTACGCGTTCGGCGGCGAGAGCGTCTCCGAAGCCCCCTCCGACGCGATCCAGGAGATCGACCCGAGATCCGGCACGGCACGGGTGGTGGGACGGATGCCGCGCCCGCTCTCACACGCGACGGCGATCACCCTCGGGGGAGCGATCTACGTGGCCGGCGGCGAGGAAACCCCGGGCCAGCCCCTGCGCCAGATCTGGCGCTTCGAGCCGGGGACGGGAAGGCTCGTGCCCGCCGGCGAGCTGCCGCAGGCGGTGGCCGGGGCCGCCGGGGCGGTCGGCGCCGGCCGCGCCTACCTCGTCGGCGGGACGGGCCCGGGAGGCGCCCCGCTGGCGAGCGTCGAGACGCTCGCCGCGCGCGAGGTCGCCATC
>JBLNAC010000327.1:0-3769 GCA_050259155.1 Syntrophothermus sp. | reverse complement strand
ACCCGCTCGAGCCGCTGCGCGTCGCCAACCAGGTGAAGGCGATGGGGCTGCGTCACGCGGTCGTCACCTCGGTCGACCGCGACGACCTCCCCGACTACGGGGCGGGCGCCTTCGTCGGCGTGATCCGCTCGATCAGGATGCTCGCTCCAGGCTGCAAGGTCGAGGTCCTCACCCCCGACTTCCGCGGTCAGGAGATGCCGCTGGCGAAGGTCATCCACGAGCGCCCCGACGTCTTCAACCACAACGTCGAGACGGTGCCGCGCCTGTACCCGATCGCGCGCCGCGGCTCGCGGTTCGCCCGCTCGGCGCGGGTGCTGAAGATGGCGAAGGAGATGGGCGGCGCCGACGTCGTCACCAAGTCCGGCCTGATGGTCGGCCTCGGCGAGAGCTTCGAGGAGATGGTCGACACCTTCGGCCAGCTGCGCGAGCACCGGGTCCAGGTGCTGACGGTCGGCCAGTACCTGCGGCCGACCGAGAACCACCTGCCGGTCGTCCGCTACTGGCACCCGGAGGAGTTCGAGGCGCTGGAGAAGGCGGCCTACGAGCTCGGCTTCGAGTCGGTCGCGGCCGGGCCGCTGGTCCGCTCCAGCTACCACGCGGACCAGAACCTGCCCGAGTCCGTGCGGGCGGAGAGCCTGCTGGCCTAAGCGGACGGGGACGGCTCCGGCGCCGGCTCGGCGCCGGCGACCGCGGCGCCCTCGTCCTCGACCGAGACCGGCTGGGCCGGCAGCAGCGCCAGTGCCAGCAGCGCCCCGACCGCCGCGACCCCGGCGGCGACCAGGCAGCCGGCGCTGAAGCCGTGGAAGAAGCCGGCGCTCGCCGCCTCGTGGACGCCGCGGGCGAGGCCGCCCGCGCCTTCGGCTTCCAGCCGGCCGGAGACCGCGAGCGCGGCGCCGACCGAGGAGCCGGAGGCGTCGGCCAGGCTCGGGGGCAGCGCCGCCGGCAGCAGGCTGCCGAGCCGGCCGCTGAACAGCGAGGCGTAGATGCTGCCGATCACCGCCACGCCGAGGGTGCCGCCGAGCAGCCGGGTCGCGTCGTTGACCGCGGAGCCGACGCCCGCCTTGGCGCGCGGCACCACCCCCATGATCGCCTCCGTCGCCGGCGCGCTCGTCAGCCCCATCCCGGTCCCGTAGAGGACCATCTGCGCCGCGATGGTCGAGTAGGCGGTGCTTGCCGAGCCGGTGGAGACCCAGAGGTAGAAGAGAGCGATCGCGGTCAGCCCCGCGGTGACCACCAGCTTGGTGCCGAGGCGGACGGCGAGCTTGGTCCCGACCACCGAGGCGATCCCGACCGAGGTCGCGACCGGCAGCAGGTGCACGCCGGCGGAGAGCGGGCTGTAGCCCTTGAAGAACTGGAAGTACTGGGTGATCAGGAAGATGAACCCGAAGAGCGTGAAGAAGGCGATCGTGACCGAGGCGCTGGCGGCGGTGAAACGCGGGTTGCGGAAAAGGCCGACGTCGAGCATGGGCGAGTCCGAGCGGCGCTCCCAGAGGACGAAGCCGGCGAGGAGCGCCGCCGCGACCGCGAACCCGAGCAGGCTGCGGGCGCTGGCCCAGCCGTGGTTGGGCGCCTCGATGATCGTGAAGATCAGCAGCCCGACCCCGGCGGTGGAGAGCACGGTGCCGCCGACGTCGGCGCGGCCGGCACGCGGGTCGCGCGAGGTCGGGACGACGAGCGCGACGAAGGCCGCGCCGGCCGCCGCCACCGGCACCAGGGCGAGGAAGATGCTCTGCCAGCTGAAGTGCGCGAGCAGCCAGCCGCCGACGATCGGCCCCAGGGCGATCGCCACGCCGGCGGTCGCGCCCCAGAGGCCGATCGCCTGGGCGCGCTCGCCGCGCTCGGTGAAGACGTTGGTGATCAACGAGAGGGTGGCGGGGAAGATCAGCGCGGCGCCGAGCCCCATCACGCAGCGCGCGGCGATCAGCTGGCCGGGGGTGCTCATCAGGCCGCCGACGAGGGAGGAGGCGCCGAAGATGCCGAGGCCGACGAGGAGGACGCCCTTGCGCCCCACCCGGTCGCCGAGGCTGCCGGCGGCGAGGAGCAGCGCGGCGAAGGCGAGGTTGTAGGCGTCGACGATCCACTGCAGCTCCGTGTTGGAGGCATGGAGTTCGTCGATCATCCGCGGCAGGGCGACGTTGACGATCGTCGTGTCGAGGTTGATGGCGAAGGCGGCGAGGAGCAGGGATGCGAGGATCAGCGGCTTCCGGTTCATCGCGGGTACTTCTAGACCATAGGGACAAGAAAATCAAGTTTCTAGACAACTTCTTTGTCTAGCTCTATGATCTCCGCATGCGCTCCTACGGCCAGTACTGCTCGGTCGCCAAGGCCCTCGACGTGCTCGGGGACCGCTGGACGCTGCTCATCGTCCGCGAGCTGCTGCTCCGCGACGGCCTCCGCTACACGGACCTGCGCCAGGCGCTCCCGGGAATCGCGACCAACCTCCTCGCCGACCGGCTCCGCGAGCTGGAGGCGGCGGGCGTCCTCACCCGCGAGGAGGCGGAGCCGCCGGTCGCGACGACCCTCTTCCACCTCACCTCCCGCGGCGAGGAACTCCGGCCCGTGGTCGAGGCGCTCGGCAACTGGGGCCTGCCGCTGATGGCCGAAGGTCCGGCGGAGGGAGACGTCTTCCGCAGCCACTGGCTCGCCTTCCCGGCTCACGTCTTCCTCTCCGACCGGGCCCCCGCCGAGCCGCCGCTGGCACTCGAGGTGCGGACCGGCGAGGAGGTGGGGACGATCGAAGCGCGCGACGGCGAGATCTCGACCCGGCTCGGCGGCTGCGCCGACGCGGACCTCGTCCTCAGCGGCCCGCCGCACCCGATCCTCGGCCTCCTCGCGGGCGCCCTGGACCTTCCTGCGGCGACGGCGGCCGGCGTCGCCGTCGAAGGCGACCCCGGCGTGCTCGAGCGGCTGCGGCCCGAGGGCGCCCCGGCCGCGAACCTTTCGGCGTAGAGACGCCACGAAGGCGTCACAAAGCCGCCTGGATTCCTGCGCCACCGCTGCCTAGGGTCGCCGAGTGCCTGACCAAGCCGCCGTCTCCGCGTTGACCTGAAGGACAAGGGGACCTAGCCGAGCTGATGGTCGCGGCCGACCTGCGCAGACGAGGACATGGGATCGCGATCCCGTTCGGGGAGGCTCACGACTTCGACTTGATCCTCATCCGTGGCTCGGGCTCGAGCGGGTCCAGGTGAAATACACCGCCTCGGACGGGGTCGTCGTCAAGGTCAGGTGCCGGTCGCACTCGCTGACCGGAGGCAGGGTCCGGAGAACCAAGCACTACACCCCGGAGATGATCGACCTCCTCGCTGTCTACGACGAGACCTCCGCGCGCTGCTACTACCTCCCGGCGGCGGAGCTCGGAGCAGGGCGGTCGATCCTCCATCTTCGGCTCGGCCCGGCGCTAAACGGCCAGCGCAACGGGACGAGAAGCGCCCTCGACTACGTCGACCCCCCGGGCGACGCGCGCCCTCGACCCCCCGGCCCGGGCGGTCACGACGACACTGTCGCGAGAGTGGAGCCAGCCGGAATCGAACCGGCGACCTCCTAATTGCAAATCAGGCGCTCTGCCAACTGAGCTATGGCCCCTCGCGCTCCAGTTTAGGCCGCGAACGGGGCGCCGCGGCGACGGCTCAGCGGACGACTGCGCGCTTGTATTTGGCGACCGAGAGGAAGGCGAAGACGGAGGCGATGCCGATCGACCAGGCGAAGGCGCCCCAGACGTAGTTCCCCGCGGGGGCGCCGAGGAAGAGCGAGCGCATCGCGTCGACGACGA
>JBLNAC010000326.1:0-3471 GCA_050259155.1 Syntrophothermus sp. | reverse complement strand
GAGCGTGCTCTTGCCCGAGCCCGACGGGCCCATGATCGCGACCATCTCGCCCTCGGCGACGGCCAGGTCGACGCCGCGCAGCGCCTGCACGGCGACGGCTCCCGTCCCGAAGCGCCGCTCGAGGCCGCGCCCCTCGAGCAGGGGGCCGTTCGCGACGTCCGACCGCTTCCGCTGCGGCTGCTCGTCCGGCACAAGGCGAAGGTAGTTGCGCGGTCGCGCGACCCATCCGTGTAAGACCACAGCGAGGATGGTGCTGAGCCGCGATGGAGCGGATCCGGGGCGCCCATAGTGTCCGCGCGGATGACGGCGCTCGAACTCGCCCGCTGGCAATTCGGCATCACCACCCTCTACCACTTCATCTTCGTCCCGGTGACGATCGGCCTGGCGATCTGCGTCGCGGCCTTCCAGACGCAGTGGTACCGGACCGGCGAGGAGCACTGGCTCCGCTCGACCCGGTTCTGGGGCAAGCTGCTGCTGATCTCCTTCGCCCTCGGAGTGGCGACTGGGATCGTCCAGGAGTTCCAGTTCGGCATGGACTGGTCGAACTACTCGCGCTTCGTCGGCGACATCTTCGGGGCGCCGCTGGCGATGGAGGGCCTGGCCGCCTTCTTCGTCGAGTCGACCTTCCTCGGCCTCTGGATCTTCGGCTGGGGCCGGCTCTCGAAAAAAGTCCACCTTGCCTGCGCCTGGCTGGTCGCCGCCTCGACCGCGCTCTCGGCCTACTTCATCCTCGCCGCCAACTCGTGGATGCAGCACCCGGTCGGCTACAAGCTGGCCGGCGGCAAAGCCGAGCTGACCAACATCGCCGCCGTCCTCTTCAACAACACCGCCCTCTACGCCTTCGCCCACACGATCCTGGCCGCGCTGCTGACCGCGGGGATGATCCTGATCTCCGTCTCGGCCTGGAACCTGCGCCAGGGCCGCGAGACCCAGCTGTTCGGCGGCGCGATGCGCATCGGCCTGCCGATGGTCACCATCGCCGCGATCGTCACCGTCTTCGTCGGCCACTTCAACGGCATCCTGATGACCGAGCAGCAGCCGATGAAGATGGCCGCCGCCGACGCCGTCTTCGAAACCCAGGAGGAAGCCGGCCTCTCGCTGTTCGCGACCGGCGACTTCAAGTCCAACCCCGAAGGCCTCAGCCGCAACATTGAGATCCCCAAGCTCCTCTCCTACATCACGACCGGCTACCCGAACGGCGAGGTCAAGGGCATCAACAACCTCAACGCCGAATACCAGAGGAAATTCGGCCCGGGCAACTACACGCCGATCGTCGCCGTCGCCTATTGGACCTGGCGGGCGATGCTCGGCTGCGCCTTCCTGATGTTCGTCTTCGCCGCCTGGGGCTGGTGGCTGCTGCGCAAAGGCCGGCTGCGCGAGTCGAAGTGGTTCCTGAGGCTCGCGGTCCCGGCGGTGGCGCTTCCCTTCGTCGCCAGCGCGACCGGCTGGCTGTTCACCGAGATGGGCCGCCAGCCGTGGGTCGTGTTCGGGCTGCTGAAGACCGACGTCGCCAACTCGCCCAGCGTCGGCCCGGCGCAGATCTGGATCACCCTGATCGGCTTCACCCTGGTCTACGGGGTCCTCGCCGCGATCGCCGGCCGCGTCTTCTTCAAGACCATCAAGAAAGGGCCGGTCGAGGCCGGCAAAGCCGAGGAGCCGGGCCAGGAGTTGGCCCTCGCCTACTGATCGCCATGGCCGAGTACACCTTCCTCCAGGTCGTCTGGTTCATCCTCATCTCGATCCTCTGGCTGGGCTACTTCGTCCTCGAGGGCTTCGACTTCGGGGTCGGGATGCTGTTCCGCACCGTCGCCCACAGCAAGGAGGAGCGGCGCGCCCTGCTGCACTCGATCGGGCCGGTCTGGGACGGCAACGAGGTCTGGCTGCTGGTCGCCGGCGGCGCCACCTTCGCCGCCTTCCCGCAGTGGTACGCGACCCTCTTCTCGGGCTTCTACCTGGCGCTGTTCCTGATCCTGATCGGCCTGATCGTCCGCAACGTCTCCTTCGAGTTCTGGGGCAAGGCGGAGACCGACCGCGGCCGCGCCGGCTGGGAGTGGGCGATGATCATCGGCAGCGCGGTGCCGGCCCTGCTCTGGGGCGTCGGCTGGGCGAACATCGTCCACGGCGTCCCGATCGACGGCGACATGGAATACACGGGGACGCTGTTCGACCTGCTCAACCCCTACGCGCTCCTCGGCGGCCTCGCTTCGCTGACGATCTTCCTCACCCACGGGGCGATCTTCCTCAAGCTCAAGACCGAGGGGGAGATGGGCGAGCGGGCCAGGCGGGTCGCCGCCACCGTCGCCCCGGCCGCCGCCGCGATCGGGACCGTCTTCCTCGTCTGGACAGTGCTCGCGCACGACGGCGGCGTCGACGTCGGCTCGGCGATCTTCGCCGCGATCTCCGTCGTCGCGCTGGTCGCCGCCGCGGTGCTCGCCGGCCGCAACCCGCTGCACGCCTTCTTCGCGACGACCGGGGCGATCCTGACGTTCTTCCTCGCGCTCTTCATCGACCTCTTCCCGCACACGATGGTCTCCAGCACCAGCTCCGCCTTCGACATGACGCTCAACCAGTCCGCCTCCTCCAGCTACACCCTGACCGTGATGACGGTCGTCGCGGTACTCCTCGTCCCCGTCGTGCTCGCCTACCAGATCTGGACCTACTGGGTGTTCCGCCAGCGCGTCTCGGCGGAGGACTTCGGCGAAGTGCGCGGCCCGCTCGACCTCCTCGACAAGAAGAAGCGGGAGCAGTCCGGTGGCGAGCCCGAGCCGGCGGGACCCGGAAGCTAGGTCGCGCGCGCGCGACACGCAGCGCCGGCTGAGCCGCACGAGCCGGGCGGCGCGCGTCCACCTCGCCACGACCGTCGTCCTCGGCGTCGCGGCGACGGCGCTGATCGTCGCCCAGGCGACGCTCCTCGCCCACGTCATCGCCTCCGCATTCCTCGGCGGGGCCTCCGTCTCGGAGCTGGCGCCGCAGCTGATCTGGCTGGCGGCGATCTCGCTCGCGCGCGGCCTCGTCGACGCCGGCTTCGAGGCGACGGGGAGGATCGGGGCGGCGCGGGTGATGGCCGACCTCCGCGCCCGCCTCGTACGCCACCTGCTGCTGGTGCGCCCGGGGGCGCTTCAGGGCGAGCGGTCGGGCGAGCTGGCGACGGCCGCCGTGCAGGGGGTCGACGCGCTCGAGGCGTACTTCTCCAGCTACCTGCCGCAGGTGGTGCTGGCCGGGCTGGCGCCGCTGATGATCCTCGCCTGGGCCGTTCCGCGCGACTGGGAGGCGGCGGCGATCCTGGCCGTCACGGCACCGCTGATCCCCGTCTTCATGGTCCTCATCGGGCGCCTCGCCGAGCGCTCGACGCGCCGTCGCTGGCGCCGGCTCTCGCGCCTCAGCGCCCGCTTCCTCGACCTCGTCGGCGGCCTCGAGACCCTGCGCGCCCACGGCCGCGCCGAGGCGCAGGCGGACTCGATCGCCGCCGCC
>JBLNAC010000325.1:0-16602 GCA_050259155.1 Syntrophothermus sp. | reverse complement strand
GATCCCTAGATGGCTCAGCGCATCCCCAGAGACGAGTCCCTGAGCCGCGTGCACGGAGTCGGCGCGCTCTTCTCCGCCGCCTACGGGAACGTCGGCTCCTCGATCTACTACGCGCTCGGGGTCACGGCCGCCTTCGCTCTCGGCCTGACGCCGATCGCCTTCATCATCTCCGGCCTGATCTTCGCCGCCACCGCAGCCACCTACGCGGAGGCGACGGTGATGTTCCCGGAGGCGGGCGGGTCCTCGAGCTTCGCCCGCCACGCCTTCAACGAGATGGTCAGCTTCGTCGCCGCCTGGGGGCAGATGCTCAACTACACGATCACGGTCGCGATCTCGGCCTTCTTCGTGCCGCACTACCTGGCGGTCTTCTGGCCTTGGCTCGGCAGCAGCCCCGGGGACATCATCGGCGGCGCGGCGCTGATCGTCGCCCTGGCGCTGATCAACATCCGTGGCACCGAGGAGTCGGCGAGGCTCAACCTGGTCCTCGCCGTCGCCGACCTCGCCACGCAGGTCGTCCTCGTCGGGATCGGCCTGGTCCTCGTGTTCAGCCCGCAGATCCTCGTCGAAAACGTCCATCTCGGAGTCGCGCCGACCTGGAACGACTTCGCGCTCGGGATCGCGGTCGGGATGATCGCCTACACCGGGATCGAGACGATCTCCAACATGGCGGAGGAGGCGCGCGACGCGGAGCGCACGATCCCCAACAGCGTCGGGCTGGTGGTCATCGCGGTCCTCGGCCTTTATCTGCTGATCCCGGTCGTCGCCCTCTCCGCGATGCCCGTCACGCAGAACGCCGCGGGCCATTACACGACCGCCCTCGGCACGACCTACGCCGACGACCCGATCCTCGGCATCGTCGAGAACCTGGGCCTCGCCCAAGGCCCGACCGAAGTCCTGCGCTATTACGTCGGGGTCCTGGCGGCCGTGATCCTCCTGATCGCGACCAACGCCGGCCTGATCGGCGTCTCCCGCCTCACCTACTCGATGGGCCAGCACCGCCAGCTCCCGGAGGGCCTGCGCCAGGTCCATCCCAGGTATCGCACCCCCTACATCGCGATCGGGATCTTCGCGGCGGTGGCGATCGTCACCCTGCTCCCCGGCCAGACCGCCTTCCTGGCGACCATGTACTCGTTCGGGGCGATGCTGTCGTTCACGATCGCCCACGTTGCGGTGATCCAGCTGCGGCGCAGCCATCCTCACGTCGAGCGGACCTGGAAACCGCCGCTCAACCCGCCGGCGTTCGGCTTCGACGTGCCGGTGACCGCCGTCCTCGGCGGCCTCGGCACCTTCGCCGCCTGGATCGTGGTGATGGTCCTCAATCCGACGACCCTGGCCGCCGGCATCGGCTGGATGGTCTTCGGCGTCGCCGTCTACGTCCTCTACCGGCGCAGCCAGAAGCTGCCGCTGACGGAGACCGTCAAGGTCGTCCTCCCGGAGCCGCTCGGGGTCGAGGAGGTCGAGTACCGCAGCGTCCTGGTCGGCTTCGAGGACGACGAAGAGTTCTCGGCGGAGATGGTCGCCACCGCGGTCAAGCTCGCCTCCCGCCGCCGTCGCGGGATCCACGTCCACTCGATGATGACCGTGCCCACCGACCTGCCGCTCGACGCCGACCTTCCCGAGCAGGAAGCCGCCGCGCAGCGAAAGATCGAGGAGGCGCGCCTGATCGGCGGGCAGCGGGTCACCGGCCACGTCGCCCGGGTGCGCCCCGGCCAGGCGGGTTACTCGGTGGCCGCCGAGGCGAAGCAGATCGAGGCCGCGGCGATCGTCGTCGGCCTTCGCCGGCGGGGGGAGGTGCCGCGCTACGACAAGACGCTGCAGACGATCCTCGGCGAGCGTCCCTGCCGGGTGATCGTGGTGTCCGACCCGGTCGAGAGGAAGACGCCGCTTCCCACCCGGGCCCTCGCCGAGGCGGCCCGGTGAGCGCCGGGCGCGGTGGCGGGGAGCGGGCCTACCGGGCGGCGGTCAACGGCTTCTCGCTGGTCTTCGTCGCGATGGGGATAGCCGTCCTCGTCGTCACCTTCGCGAACGGGGGCGGGCCGGCGTCGGTCGGCGTCCTGCTCGGCGTCGCCCTGCTCCTCGTGGGCGCCGGTCGCCTCTGGCTCAACGCGAGGGGGAGGGGATGAGCGACGCGCCGCCCCCGGCCGGGGGCCCTGTCGACCCGCCCCGGGAGGGGCGCCTCGAGCGCGGCCTGGGCGTTCCCTGGCTGTTCGCGGCCGCTTACTCGGCCGTCGGCTTCTCGATCTATTTCGCCCTCGGGGTCGTCGCCCAGCGGGGCCTCGGCCTGACCCCGCTGATCTTCCTCGCCTCCGGCCTCCTGTTCGGCCTCACGACCCTGACCTACGTCGAGGGCGCCGCGATGCTGCGTGAGCGGGGCGGATCGTCAAGCTTCGCCCGCCACGCCTTCAACGAGCTGGTCGCCTTCGTCGCCGGCTGGGTG
Source organism: Syntrophothermus sp. (assembly GCA_050259155.1). Taxonomy (GTDB): domain Bacteria; phylum Actinomycetota; class Thermoleophilia; order Solirubrobacterales; family 70-9; genus VAYN01. The sequence continues at coordinate 14,165 of JBLNAC010000325.1, read as the reverse complement.
ATCCTGCTCGACTACCTGATCGTCCTCGCGCTCGCGGCGATCTCCGTGCCCCATTACCTGGAGCCAGTCTGGGGCGGCTTCAACCGCGCCGGCTGGGAGATCGGGATCGCGGCGCTGGTGATCGCCGCCGTCAGCGTCCTCAACATCCTCAACGTCACCGGGCGCGGCCGCCAGCGCTCCCTCGCCCTGCTCGCCCTCGCCGACCTGGCTCTGCAGCTGGCGGTGATCGTGGTCGGCCTGCTGGTCGTCTTCCACCCCGACCGGCTTACCGCCGAGCTCGACCTCTTCTCGCAGCCGAGCGTGCGGGACATCATCTACGCGGCCGTGATCGCGATGCTCGCCTACGCCGGCATCGAGGCCGCCTCGGACCTCGCTCCCGACATCGAGGTCGACCGTCGCGACCTCAAGCGCGTGGCCACGCTCGGCGCCGTCGGTGTTCCCCTCGTCTACGCCGGGATGGCGGCGATCGCGCTGATGGCGGTGCCCGTGGTGGCCGGGCCCGGGGGGCCCGAGACGGCGCTGGGGTCGACCTACATCGAGGAGCCGGTCCTGGGGGTCGTCTCCGCCTTCGAACCCCAGTGGGTGGCGGAAACGATGCGCTGGGCCGTGGCGCTGGTCGCGGTGCCCGTCCTCGTCTGGGCGGCCAACACCACGATGCTCGGCGTGTCGCGCCACATCTACACCCTGGCGATCAACCGGCAGATCCCCAGCTGGCTGGGCAAGCTCGAGCGCCGCACCGCGACGCCGTACATCGCGATCACGATCTGCGCCGTGATCGCCGTCGGGCTCGTGATCCCGACCAACGTCAAGCTGCTGGCCGGGATCTACGCGTTCGGGGCCACGCTGGCCATCACGATCGCCCACCTCTCGATCATCCGGCTGCGGGTCAAGGACCCCGACCGGCATCGGCCGTTCCGGATCCCCTACGGCCTGCGCTGGGGCAGGGCCGAGCTGCCCTGGTCGGCGATGGTCGCCGCCGTCGTCAGCGGCCTGGCCTTCGTCAGCGTCCTCGCGCTCCACACGACCGCGCGCTGGGTGGGCCTCGGCTGGCTCCTCTTCGGCCTCGTCTTCTACGTCGTCTACCGCAAGGTCTTCGAGGGGACGACGCTGACACGCCGGGTCTCCGTCACCGAGAAGGCGCTCACCAAGCAGGTCCCCGAGGCGGCGTTCCGCAACATCCTGGTGCCCGTCTTCGGCACCGAGCTCGACGACGACATCGTCGGGACCGCGGGAAGGCTCGCCGCGGCCGAGAGCGAGGGCGTCGACGGCGCCGAGGCCCATCTCGACATCGTCTACGTGATCGAGGTCCCCCTGACGCTGCCGCTCGACGCCGAGCTGCCGCGGGAGCAGGAGGAGGCCGCGCAGCGGGCGCTGCGGCGGGCGCGCGACGTCGGCGAGGAGTACGAGGACGTCCAGGTCGGCACCGAGGTCATCCGCGCGCGCAGGATCGGCGCCGGGATCCTCGAGGCGGCGCGACGCTTCGACTCGGAGGCGATCGTGATCGGCGGCGAGCCGCCGACGAAGATCCGCGGCGGCGCCAGGCTGGGCGGGATCGGCGCCGCCAAACCGGCCGAGATCGGCGTCGCGACCGAGTACGTGCTCAAGAAGGCGCCCTGCCGGGTGCTGCTCACGGCGCCACCTGAGACCCCGGTCGCCGCTGAGACCTCCTAGTATCCCGGCCAATGTTCGTCCTAATCGTCGGCTGCGGCCGGGTCGGCTCCTCGGTGGCCCGCGGAATGCTCCGCGAGGGCCACACCGTCTCCTGTCTCGACGAGGACCCCGAGTCCCACGCCAGGCTCGAGGTCGGGCTCGAGAAGAGCTGGGAGGACCTCGGCGGCCGGTTCACGGTCGGCGCCGGGCTCGAGGCGGAGGCGCTCGAGGCCGCCGGCATCGAGGCGGCCGACGTCTTCATCGCCTCCACCGACGGCGACAACACCAACATCGTCATCGCCCAGATCGCGCAGCGGCGCTACGGCGTGCCGACGGTGATCGCCCGCGTCCTCGACCCGCTGCGGGCCGAGTGGTACCGGCGCCAGGGCCTGCAAACGGTCTGCCCGACCAAGGTCGCGATCGACATGCTCGAGTCGGCGGTGCGGGAGTCGGCCGGCCGCGGCGGCGCCTCGCCGGACACGGCCGCCGAAGTGGCATAGGAGGTCGGGGGAGAGCATGTACATCATCGTCGTCGGAGCGGGGAAGGTGGGGTGGAACCTGGCCCGGGAGCTGCTCGACAAGGGCCACGAGGTGACTCTGATCGAGAGCAACCGCCGGCGCTACCTTACGGTCGAGCAGGAGCTCGAGCACAACGTGTCCTACGGCGACGCCTCCGAGTTGTGGGTGCTCGAGCGCGCCGGCATCCAGCGGGCCGACATGGTGGTCGCCCTGACCGGCGACGACGAGGACAACATCCTGATCTGCCAGGTGGCCAAGGAGAAGTACCTCGTCGACCGGATCATCGCCCGCGTCAACAACCCCCGTAACCGCCAGCACTTCGACCTGCTGGGGATCAAGCCCTCCGTCTCGGCCACCGACCTGATCCTGCGGCTGCTCGAGCACGAGGTCCCCGAGTACGGGCTCGTCCACCTGCTCGACCTGCAGGAGGAGCAGCTGGAGATCATCGAGATGCTGCTGGGCAAGGAATCGGAGCTGATCGGGCGCCGCGTCGGCGACCTCTCGATGCCGGAGGGCAGCCTGCTGATCTCGGTCCTCCGCGCCGGCAGGGGCTTCGTGCCCAACGCGGACACCGTGCTGGAGGAAGGCGACGAGGTTCTCGCCGTGCTCGATCCGGGTAAGGAGGACGAGTTGAAAGCTCTCTTCGGGCCCGACAGCGACGGCAGTGCCTGACCGCGAGGTCGACTTCCTGCTGATCGGCGGCGGCATGGCCTCCGCCCACTGCGCGAAGGAGCTGCGCGAGCGCGGGGCCGAGGGCTCGATCCTGCTCGTCGGCCGCGAGCCCGAGCCTCCCTACGAACGGCCGCCCCTGTCGAAGGAGTACCTGCGCGGCGACGCGTCCAGAGCCGACGCCCACGTCCATCCGCCGTCCTGGTACGAGGACAACGCGGTCGAGCTGGCGACGGGCCGCAACGTCATGTCGCTCGACCCTGCGGCGCGGACGGTAAAGCTGCAGGGCGGGGAGGAGGTCGCCTTCGGCAAGGCGCTGGTCGCCACCGGAGCGCTGGTCAACATCCTGCGCGTCGAGGGCGCCGAGAACGAGGGGATCCACTACCTGCGCGCGTTCGGCAACGCCGACGCGATCCGCGCCGAGGCGGAGGAGGCCGAGCGCGTGGTGCTGATCGGGGGCAGCTACATCGGCACCGAGGTCGCGGCCTCGCTGACCGCGCGGGGCACGAGCTGCGCGATCGTCGCGCTCGAGGAGGTGGCCCTCTCGCGCACCTTCGGCGCCGATGCCGGACGCTGGTTCCAGGAGCGGATCGAGGCCCGCGGCGTCGAGTTCCACGGCGGCGAGGAGCTGGAGGCGTTCGAGGGCGACGGCAGGGTGCGCGCGGTCGTGACCAAGAGCGGGCTGAGCATCGAGTGCGACGCCGTGGTGGTCGGCGCCGGGGTCCGCGCCGACACGATGCTCGCGCAGCGGGCGGGCCTGGAGGTCGATGACGGCATCGTCTGCGACAGCAAGCTGCAGACCTCGGTCGCCGGCATCTATGCCGCCGGGGACTGCTGCTCCTACGAGAGCGTCGTCCACGGGCGGCGGCTGCGCGTCGAGCACTGGGACGTGGCGATGCAGCAGGGGATGCACGCGGCCCGCAACATGCTGGGCGAGGACGCCGACTACGACGTCGTCCCCTATTTCTTCAGCGACCTCGCCGATTGGGCGAGTCTCGAGTACGTCGGCCCCGCCCACGACTGGGACGAGGAGCTGTGGCGCGGCGACCCGGACGCCGGGGAGTTCTCGGTCTGGTACCTGGGGGGCGGCCGCGTGGCCGGCTGCCTCAGCGTCGGCCGCCCCGAGGACCTCGCCGAGGCGCGGCGCCTGCTCGCTGACGGGGTCGACGTCTCGGGGTCCCGCGAGGCGCTCGCCGACGCCGGCTCGGACCTCTCCCGGATCGGCTAGGGCCGGCGCTCCGGGCGCTGCTCGATATCCTTGGCTGGCTCTTGCGGCCTGGTGTAATGGCAGCACGCTTCGCTCTGGACGAAGTAGTCGGGGTTCGAGTCCCTGGGCCGCAGCTCAGAAGTACCTGCAAACGCGTCGAATCCCTCTGCTAGCGTCTCTCCCCCGCCGATGAAGCCCCACAGGAAGCTCCCGCTCGCCCTCGCGCTCCTGGCGCTGCTCGCGCTCGGCGTCGCCGCCTGCGGCGGCGGAGGGGAAAGCACCGCGGAAACGACCGAAGCGACGACCGAAGCGCCCCCCGCCCTGACCAAGGAAGAGCTGATCAAGCAGGGCGACGCGATCTGCGCCGAGGTGAACTCGGCGGTCGGCTCGGTCGGCAGCTCGGCCGCCTCTTCGCAGAGCCAGGTCGGCCAGGTCGCGAACCTCTACGTCGGCATGGTCGCGAGCCTGGAGCGGCTCGGGCAGCCGAGGGAAGGCGCGCCTGAATACGCGACGGTGACCCAGGCCGCCGAACAGCTGGCGAAAGCCGAGGGCGAAGCGAAACTCGCCGCCGAGAAAGAAGAATCCGCGGCCCTGAGCGAAGCGACGACCCAGGCTCAGATCGCGCTCGAAGAATTCCAGACCCAGGCCGGCGCCTTCGGCTTCGAAGAGTGCAGCAAAGAAGCCAGCGCGCCGCCCGTCGCGCCGCAGACAGGCGCCTCCGAACCCGAAGGCGCCGTCGAAGAAGGCGGCGTCGAAGTCGAAGAAGGCGTCGAAGAAGTCGTCCCCGAAGAAGAAGGGGCGATAGAAGAAGTCGCGCCCGAAGGCGGCGGCGCCGGCGTCGAAGAAGAAGCGGCGCCCGAAGGCGGAGGCGAAGAAGGCGGCAGCTCGGGCGGCGTCGGCCCCGGTTAGACGCGCTGATCTCCCGAGACCGCGAAAAGGGGCGCAAAGCGGACCTTTCCGCGGTCTCGCGTCCGAGAGGATCTCCCGGGCTAGGGGGATGACTCAGGCGGCGGAGGACTCGGACCAGGCGCCGTAGAGGCGCGCGTAGGCGCCGTTGGCGGCGATCAGCTCCTCGTGCGTCCCCTGCTCGGCGATCCGGCCGCCGTCGAGCACGACGATCTTGCCCGCGCGGCGGATCGTCGAGAGCCGGTGCGCGATGACGATCGCGGTGCGGCCGTGGAGCAGGCGCTCGAGCCCCCCCTCGATCGTCTTCTCGGTCCGCACGTCGACGTTCGAGGTCGCCTCGTCGAGGATCAGGATGCGAGGCTCGGCTAGCAGGGCCCGCGCGAAGGCGACGAGCTGGCGCTGGCCGGAGGAGAGCTGGACGCCGCGCTCGCCGACCTGGGTCTCGATCCCGTCGGGGAGGCCGGCGACGAACTCCGAGGCGCCGACCGTGGCCAGCGCTTCCTCGATCTCCTCCAGGCTCGCCTCCGGCCGGCCGAAGGCGACGTTCTCGCGGACGCTGCCGGAGAACAGGAAGCCCTCCTGGGGCACGATCCCGAGCTGGCGCCGCAGGGCCGTCTGCTGCAGGCCGCGGAGGTCGTGCCCGTCGACCAGGACGCGCCCCCGCTGGGGGTCGTAGAAGCGGGCGACGAGCTTCGCCAGCGTCGACTTGCCGGCGCCGGTGGCGCCGACCAGGGCGAGGGTCTGCCCCGGCGGGACGTGCAGGTCGACCTCGCGCATCGCCCAGATCTGATCCGGCGGCTGCACCGCCGCTCGCTCGTGCTCATCCCCCCCCGCGATCTCACCCGCCTGCGCCTGCGTCGGCGCCGTCGGTGCATACGAGAACCAGACGCCCTCGAGGTCGATTTCGCCCCGGAGCGGCCCGGGGTCGATCGCGCCGGGGGCGTCGGTCATGTCCGGCGGCGTGTCCAGCAGGTCGAAGATCTTGTCGAGCGCCGCCATGCCCTGCTGGTAGGTCGTGTACAGCTGGGACAGTTCCTGGATCGGTTCGAAGAACGTCGCCAGGTAGGCGACGAAGGAGACGACGACGCCGACCTGGATCGCTCCTTCGATCGCCTGGCTGCCGCCGTAGAGGAGGATCACCGCGGTGCCGACGGCCGCCAGCAGTTCGACCGCCGGGAAGTAGGAGGCGTTGAGGTAGACGGTCTTCATGTTGACCGCCCGGTTGGCCTCGTTCAGCTCGGTCATCTCGTCGAGGTGGCGCGGCTCCTGCCCGAAGCTGCGGACGACCCGGACGCCGCTGAGGCTCTCCTGCAGATAGGCGGTGACGGCGGCGATCCGCTCCCGGGTCGCTCGGTAGGCGCCGGCGGAGACGACCCGGAAGACGACGCTGGCGACCGCGAGCAGCGGGAGGGTGAGGAAGGTGATCAGCGCCAGCTGGACGTCGAGCGCGAGCAGGATCACGATCACCCCGACCAGCGTCAGGGTGCTGGAGAAGATGGTCACGACCCCCGTGGTGACCAGCTGGTTGAGCGCCTCGACGTCGTTGGTCATCCGCGAGATCAGCACCCCCGGGCTGCGCCTGGTGAAGAACCCGATCGACATCGACTGGACGTGTGCGAAGAGCCGCTCGCGGAGATCCTGGAGGGCCCTGGTCCCGACCCAGCCGACCAGGTAGGTCTCGGCAGACGTGCCGAGCGCGTACAGCGCCGCGGCGGCGACGAACGCCGCCACCGTCCAGTCGAGGGCGCTGAGGTCGCCGGTGACGATGCCCGCGTCGATCGCCCGCCCCGCCACGTACGGGGGCGCGAGGCCGGCGCCCGTCTCGATCAGGAGCGCGACGAGCATCAGGATCATGCGCCCCCGGTAGGGCCGCAGGAGGCCGATCATCCAGCGCACCTTGCGGCCGCGCTGGTCCTCGCCCCGGAGCAGGCGCCAGAGGGCGGCGAACAGCAGCGCGACGTTGCGCCAGGGGCTCTGACGGGCCTCGCTCACAGCCGCGCCATCTCCTCGCGCTCTTCCAGGTCGCGCTGGAGGAAGACGCTGTCGGCGAGGCCGTGCTCGGCGATCTCGCGGTAGAAGCCGCATCCCGCCATCAGCTCCTCGTGGGTGCCCTGATCGACGATCCTGCCGCCGTCGAGCACGACGATCTCGTCGGCGAGGGCGACGGTGGAGAGGCGGTGGGCGATGATGAAGGTCGTGCGGCCCGCCATCGCCTCCTCGAGGCCGGCCTTGATCGCGGCCTCGGTCGTCGCGTCGACCGAGGAGGTGGCGTCGTCGAGGATCAGGATCCGCGGGTCGGCGAGCAGCGCCCGGGCGATCGCGACCCGCTGCCGCTGTCCGCCGGAGAGGGTGAGGCCGCGCTCGCCGACGCGGGTCTCGTAGCCGTCGGGCAGGTCGCGGATGAAGCCGTCAGCCTGGGCGCGCCGCGCCGCGGCTTCGATCTCCTCCATCGTCGCCCGCGGCCGCGCGTAGGCGATGTTCTCGGCGACGCTCGCGGTGAAGAGGAAGCTGTCGTCGGCGACGAAGGCGATCTCCGAGCGCAGGGAGCCGACGTCGATTCGCCCGACGTCGGCGCCGTCGACGAGCACGGTCCCCTCGTCGGGGTCGTAGAGGCGCGCGATCAGCGCCACCAGGCTCGTCTTGCCGGCGCCGGAGGGCCCGACGAGCGCCACGGTGCGGCCGGCCTCGACCTCGAGGTCGACGTCGCGCAGGGCGTCGACCCGCTCGCCCTCGGAGCCGACCGCCCGATAGGAGAGCGAGACGCCGCGCAGCTCCACGGCTCCGCCGCCCGCCGGCAGCGGGGGCGCGCCGGGCGGGCTCTCGATCGCCGGCCTGCGGTCGATGATCTCGAACATGCGGTTGCCGGACGCGATCGCCCGCTGGGCCATCCCCATCGCGACGCCGAGGATCCGCATCGGCCCGGCCAGCATCACCAGGTAGGTGTAGAAGGCGGTGAAGTTGCCGAGGCTGAGTTCGCCTTCGATCACGAGCCGGCCGCCGACGAGGAGGATCAGGGCGATGCCGATCTGGGGCAGGAAGCCGATCAGCGGCGAGAACGTCGCCTGCAGCCGGGTCGAGTAGACGCTCTGGTCGAAGACGCGCGCGACCGCGCGCTGGAAGCGGTGGAGCTGGTGCTCCTCGCGGGCGAACGCCTTGACGATGCGGATCCCGGAGACGTTCTCCTCGGCTTCCGCGGTCAGCTCGGCGATCCGCTGCTGGACCTCCTGCAGGGCGGGGCGCGAGACGCGGTTGTACCGGGACGCGGTGTAGACGACGACCGGCACCGGGAGCAGCGAGATCACCGCCAGCAGCGGGTTGATCGCGAACATCACGACGCTCGCGAGCACGATCGTCAGCAGGTTCTGGGTGATGAAGATGAGGCCGTAGCCGAGGAAGAAGCGGATCGACTGCAGGTCGACCGTCGCCCGGGACATCAGCTGCCCCGTCTGCTGGCTGTCGAAGAAGCCGAGCTCCAGCCGCTGCAGGTGGGCGTAGAACTGCTGCCGGAGGTCGAATTCCACCCCGAGCGAGACCTTGCCGGCGACCAGCCGCCGGACGACGGTCAGCCCCAGCCGCAGGATGCTGGCGCCGACGATCGCCAGCGCCAGCGGCAGCAGGTCGGGCTGGTTGCCTTCCCTGATCGCGTTGACCGCCTGGCCGACCAGCCAGGGGATCAGCACGGTCATCCCCATCGCCGCCCAGGCGAAGACGAGGGACCCCCAGAGCTGCGCACGGTACGGGCGCAGGTAGCCGAGGAGACGGCGATAGGTGCGCATCGTCACCGACTATACAAAGTGAAGTATTGGATTCCCGGCGGTGGCTAGCGCAGGCTGGCCGCGGCCTTGGCGCTCGGGACCTTGCCCGCCGGGCACGGTTTCGGGCCGTGGCCGGGGCGGGGCAGGATCTGGAAGGTCGTCACGTCGTGGTAGGGCGTCGCCGAGCCGTTGTTCTGGGCGACGGTGACGATCAGGCGGTAGAAGCCGGGATCGAGCAGGTGGTAGTAGATCTCGGGCCGGGTCGCCGGCGAGTAGCTGCCGCCGGTGCCGAGCCGTTCGGCGAGGACCCCGTTGGGGCCCGAGTAGCGGGCGTAGTCGAACGACCTCCCGATCAGCCGGCCTTTCCCCAGCGGGCTGTTGATCGCGTGTTCGAGCTTGACCGGATCGACGCAGTCGGGGACCCGGTTGAGGCTGAAGCGGAGGTGTCCCTCGCCGAGTTCGGGCTCCCGCCCGAAGTGGCGCGGCGCAAGCTGGAAGTTCTCGATCGCCACCCTGACGACGACCGCGCGGCTATTCTGGCGGGCCCCGTTGCGGGGGGAGATAATCGAGACCGTCGGCTGGCCGGGCACGGCTTCGGCCCGGGCCTGCGCCGGATTCGACTCCTTACCGCCGAAGACAACCGCGAGGGCGACGGCCACGGCGGCGGCCGCCACGGCAAGGACGACTCTGCGACGAACCATGGGAAGCGGAACATTACGCGCAAGCAGCTGCGGATAACCCTCCTGGCCCTGGCGCTCGGGGCCCTGCTCGCGCCCCCTGCCCTGGGCTACGGCGGTCGCGTCGACGTCTTCGCCGGCACGCGGCCCGGTCCGCGCACCTTCGGCGGCGGGCACAACTTCCCCGGCGCGACCGTCCCGTTCGGGATGGTCCAGTGGAGCCCCGACACCACGCCCGCGGACCGCGACGGGGCCGGGGGCTACGACTACCGCGACCATCACCTGCGGGGCTTCAGCCTCACCCACCTGAGCGGGGCAGGCTGCTCGCTCTACGGCGACTTCCCCTTCCTGCCCACGACCGAACCGCTTCGGTCCTCGCCCGCCGCCGCGGGCGACGCCCTCGACGGCAGCCTTCAGCCCGGTTTCTCACATGGGAGCGAGACGGCGCGGCCGGGCTACTACGCGGTGCGCCTCAACCCCGCGCGGGGGGGCGCGATCGAGGCCGAGCTGACGGCGACGACGCGGACCGGCCTGGCCCGCTTCACGTTCCCCGCCAACCCGCATGCCAGCGTGCTGATCGACGCCGGCGGCAGCGCCCAGCCGAACGACTTCGCCGAAGCCCGGGTGGATCCGGCGGCCCGGGAAATCTCCGGCACCGCCTCCAGCGGCCTCTTCTGCGGCCAGCGCCCCCGCTACCGCGTCTACTTCGCGGCGGTCTTCAACCGGCCCTTCGCCTCCTACGGAACCTGGCAGCGCAACCGGCTGCTGGCGGGGGGCACCTCTGCCAGCGACAGCCAGCAACCCGTCTCGGACCCGCCGGTCAGCGCCGACGCGGGCGCGTACGCGACCTTCGATACGACCCGGGGTCGCGTGGTCCTCGTCCGCGTCGGCATCTCCTTCGTCAGCGTCGAAGACGCCCGCGCCAACCTCGCCGCCGAAGACCCGGGCATTCCCTTCGGCCGGGTCGCCGCCGGCGCGGGAAGGCGCTGGGACGCGGCACTCGGCCGGGTGCGGGTCGCCGGCGGGCCGCCGTCGCGGTCGAGGATGCTCTACACGGCGCTGTACCACGCCCTGCTCGCGCCGCGCACCTTCGACGACGTCAACGGCCGCTACCGGGGGATGGACGGCGCCGTCCACCGGGCTCGCGGCTACACGCAGTACGCCGACTTCTCCGGCTGGGACGTCTACCGCACGGAGATCCCGCTGCTCGCGATCCTCGAGCCGAGACGGGCGGCCGACATGGTCCGCTCGCTGATCGAAGACGCCCGCCAGAGCGGCTGCCTCCCCCGCTGGCCCTACGCCGACGGACAGAGCATGACCATGGTGGGCGACTCCGCCGCCCCGATGATCGCGTCCGCGGCCGCCTTCGGCGCCGGCCGCTTCGACAAGGCGGCGGCGCTGGCGGCGATGGTGAGGGGCGCGACCGAGCCGTGCTCCAGCCCCAACGGCGAATACGTCGAGCGCCAGGGCCTCGAGGAATACCTCAGGCTCGGCTACGTGCCCTTCGACGCCGACACCCACCGGCGCAACGCCAACTCCATCTACGGCAGCCCGGAAGCCGTGTGGGGGTCGGCGGCCACCTCGCTGGAGTACTACGTCGACGACTTCGCGATCGCCCAGCTCGCCGCCCGCGCCTTCGGCGATCGCGCCACCTACCGCACCTTCATCCAACGCTCGGGCCGCTGGCGGCGGCTGCTCGACCGGCGGACCGGGCTGATCGAGCCGCGCTACGCGAGCGGCTCCTTCCCGCAGCCCTACGACGCCCTCGGCGGCAGCGGCTTCGTCGAGGGGGACGCGGCGCAGTACACCTGGATGGTGCCCCAGGACCCCGCCGGACTGTTCCGTGCCGTGGGCGGCGTCGGGAAGGCGACCGGGCGCCTGCGGCGCTTCCTGGGGGTTCTCAACGGCGGCGCCGGGGGGACGCACACCGACCACGCGCTGCTCGGCAACGAGCCGACGCTGCTCACCCCGTGGCTGTTCGACTGGATGGGCCGGCCCGACCTCACCCAGGCGACCGTTCGCCGCGCCCTGCTCGGCCTCTTTCGCCCGGCGCCCGACGGCTATCCGGGAAACGACGACCTCGGCACGCTCTCGGCCTGGTACGTGTTCGGCGCCCTCGGCCTCTACCCGGCGGTCCCGGGGGTCGGGCTGCTGGCGCTGGGCAGCCCGCTCTTCCCGCGCGCCGAAATCCGCCTGCCTCACGGCAGGCGGGCGCTGATCACCGCCCGCGGCCACGGCCCCTACGTTCACGGACTCCGCCTCGACGGGCGTCCCTACGAACGGCCGTGGCTGGGCTGGTGCACGCTGGCGCGCGGGGCCAGGCTCGAATTCGGCCTCGGCCGGCGCCCCGACCGCCGTTGGGGCGCGCGGGCCCCGGCGGCGCCATCGTTCGGGCCGCAGCGCCCGATGCCGCGGGGCGCCTGCAGCCCCTGACGCCCGGGGCGCCGCTTTATCCCCGCATTAGGCGCCTTTCAGCCCGGCCTAAGGGGAGCGGTCGATCCTCCGGGGTTGCCTTGGACGCCCAACTCGCCACCGCGCCGGTCACGACCGGCCCCGCGCCCGCGGTCCCGCGGGCCAGGACCTGGCCCGGCTCGGCCGTCCTCTGGGCCCTCGGCGCGATCACCGTCGCGGGCGCCGGGGCCCGGTTCGCCAGCCTCGGCCTGCAGAGCTTCCACCACGACGAGGTGATCACCGTGATGAGGGTGATCCCGGGGAGCTTCGAAGAGATGCTGCAGCGGGTGAGGACGAGCGAGTCCAACCCGCCCCTCTACTACGTGCTGGCCTGGGGATGGGCGAAGGCGTTCGGGACGGGGGAATTCGGGATCCGCTCGCTCTCGGCCCTGGCCGGGGCGGCGACGGTGCCGGTCGGGTACCTGATCGGCGCCCAGCTCTCGAGCCGCCGGGTGGGCCTGATCCTCGCCGCGCTGCTCGCCTTCAACCCGATGCTGGTCTGGTACTCGCAGGAGGCGCGCTCCTACGCGCTCCTGATCCTCTTCGGCGCGCTCTCGCTCCTGTTCTTCCTCCGCGCCCTCGATCGCCGCGGCGGGCGCGACCTCGCGCTCTGGGCGCTGGCCTCGGCGGCGGCGCTGTGGAGCCACTACTTCGCGATCTTCCCGGTCGCGATCGAGGCCGCCTGGCTGATCGTCGCGCTGCGCGGACGCCTGCGCCAGGTCGCGCCCGCGGTCGCCGCGGTGGGAGTCGCGGGGGCGGCGCTGCTGCCGCTGCTGGCGGCCCAGGTCAACCCGAACCACATCGGCTGGATCGACCTCAGCCCGCTCGGCTACCGCTTCTGGCAGACCGGCGTCAGCTTCCTCATCGGCGAAACGGGGCGAGTGATCGCCGAGCCGCCGCGCGACCAGTACGCGCTCGTGCCCGCCGTCCTCGTCCTCTCCGGGGTCCTCGTCCTCGCCGTCCGCGGCACGCGGCGCGAGCGGCGCGGCGGCCTGATCTGCCTCGCGCTCGGGCTCGGGATAGCGGCGCTGGCGGCGCTGGCGGCGCTGGCGGGCCACGACTACGTGCTGGAGCGCAACCTGCTGGCGGCGCTGGTCCCGCTCGCTGCCGCCGCCGCCCTCGGCTTCGGCGCCAGCCGCGCGCGGCGCCTCGGTCTCGTGCTCGCGGTCGCGCTCTGCGCCTACTGGGCGGCGTTCGCGGTCGCCGTGACCCAGACGCCGAACCTCCAGCGCCCCGACTTCCGCTCGCTGGCCGCGCGGGTGGGCTCCCCGAGCGCCGGGCGGGCGGTCGTCAGCTGGCGGCTCGCGGCCGACCCGCTGCACTGGTACCTGCGTGACGGCAGCCGGCGCATGTATGGTGGCTCCGCACGCGTCGGGGAAATCGACCTGATCGCCAAGTCGAAAGCGACCTCGCCGCCCCCTCGGCTTCCCCCTTCCTTCCGCATGACCGAAAGCGTCCGCCTCGACAGATTCACCTTGTCCCGCTACGTATCGCCGCGCCCGGTCGAGGTCGGGTTCCACAGCCTCAGGTCGCTGCCGACCGGATTCGGCGCGGTCGGCGTCCTGCTCGACGGCCCGCGTCCGAGAGCGGCGGTGACGCGGTGAGCGCGACGGAGCTCGCGTACCGGATCGGCGCCGCCGCGCGCCAGGGCGAGAGCTGGGTCCAGCTGCTCAAGTTCGGCCTGGTCGGCGCCTCGGGCTATCTCATCAACCTCGGCGTCTTCGCCCTCGCGACCGGCTACCTGGGCGTCCACCACCTGATCGCGGCCATCCTCGCCTTCGGCGTCGCCGTCACCAACAACTTCCTCTGGAACCGGTACTGGACCTTCGGCCCGGGCGACGGTCCGGTCCACTTCCAGGCCGCCCGCTTCTTCGCCGTGAGCGTCGCCTCGCTGGGGCTCAACCTCGTCGTCCTCCAAGCCCTGGTCACCCTCGGCGGCCTCGGCAGCCTCACCGCGCAGGCAATCGCCGTCGCCGTTGCGATGCCGTTCAACTTCCTCGGCAACAAGCTCTGGACCTTCGCCTGAGGCGCCGCCCTTCCGCCGCTGGGTAGCCTTGGCCCGATGAGCCAGGGAAACCCGAACTACGATCCGGCCGCGATCGAGCCCGCCCGCCAGGCCGCCTGGGCCGAGCGCGGCGACTTCGACGCGCCGCCCGCCCCGGAGCCGGGGCAGACGCCGGTCTACGTGAAGGCCTCGAGCCCCTTCACCTCTGGCCACCTCCACATGGGCCACGTGCGGGATTACGCGATCGGCGACGCCTACGCGCGCTTTCGCCGGGCCCGCGGCGACGCCGTGCTGTTCGGCTTCGGCTTCGATGCCTTCGGCCTGCC
>JBLNAC010000324.1:0-4640 GCA_050259155.1 Syntrophothermus sp. | reverse complement strand
AGCGGACCGAGTCGGCGATCATCGCCAAGTTCTCCTCGCGCGAGACCTTGGTCACCTTCTCCAGGTGCAGGCCCCAGGTCTTCCCGACCAGGGTCACGACCGGCGTGAAGGACCCGACCAGGGTCTGCAGCGCCGGGTCCTCGGCGGCCTCCACCTCGCGCCGGCGGGTCGGGCCGAACGCGCACAGCGTCGCCTGCTCGAGCTCGAACAGCTCGACCTCCTTCGGGTTGGAGCTGGGGAAGCCCGCCTCGATCATCTGCACGCCGAGCCGGTCGAGGGCGAGGACGACGCGCACCTTCTCGGCCGCCGAGAGCGACATCCCCTCGCCCTGCATGCCGTCGCGCAAGGTCGTGTCGTAGAGCTTGACTTGTTCCATCTGGTGCCTTTCGAGTCTGAAGATCGGGGTGGGCGCGGGGGCCCGGACGCGCGGCGGGAGGCCGCCGCGCCAGCCGCTAGGCGGCTGCGGTAATTCGCCCGACTCGCTCGAAAGGACGGCGCATCAGCTCTCGACCTTGTCCGCGGCGTCGACCGGTGCCTCGACGAAGTCGAGCCACTCGTGGTACTCCTCGGCGCGCCCGTGCAGGGCGTCCTCGAACTTGGCCTGGATCACGCGGGTGATCTCCCCCGGCTCCCCGAGCGGGTGGTCGTCGATCTCGCGCACGGGGACGAGCTCGGCGGCGGTCCCGGTGAGGAAGACCTCGTCCGCCAGATACAGCTCGGCGCGCGCGATCGCCCGCTCCTCGACCCGGTAGCCGAGGTCGGTGGCGATCTGGACCACCGAGGCGCGGGTGATGCCGTCGAGGATCGCGGAGGTGTGGCCGGGCGTGATCAGGGTCCCGTCGCGGACCACGAACACGTTCTCGCCCGAGCCCTCGGACACGTGGCCGTGCTGGTCGAGCAGGATCGCCTCCTCGTAGCCGGCCTTGGTGGCCTCGGTCTTGGCGAGGATCGAGTTGAGGTACTGGCCCGACGCCTTCGCGTGAGGGATCAGGCTGTCGCCGGAGATCGTCCGCCAGGAGGAGACCTTGGCGCGGATCCCGTTCCGCTTGCCGTCGTCGCCGAGGTAGCTGCCCCACGGCCAGGCGGCGATGATCAGGTCGATCGGCGCGCTCTGCGCGTAGAGGCCCATCTCGCCGTATCCCCGGAACGCGATCGGCCGGATGTAGCCCGAGCGCAGGCCGATGCGGCGGAGCAGCTCGTGGGTGGCGGCGCGGATCTCCTCCGCCCCGTAGGGAAGCTCGAGGTAGTAGAGCTCGGCCGACTTCTCGAGCCGCGCGAGGTGCTCGCGGTGGCGGAAGATCGCGGGGCCGCGCTCGGTCTCATAGCAGCGGATGCCCTCGAACACGCCGGTGCCGTAATGAAGGCCGTGCGTCAGCACGTGCACCTTCGCGTCGTCCCAGGCGACGAGGTCGCCGTTCTGCCAGATCCACTCCGCCTTGTCCATGTCGGGGAAGTATGCCCGATGGCTCCTGCGAGGTGGGAGTCCGGGCGCTCCGCAACCGCGGCTGCCGGGTTGCAGGGGAATGGTCGGGGAGGCAGGTGCTCCCTCGCCGGCCTCGAAGGATCGGCAAAACCGCGAAAAGGAGATCTGCAGATGAGCAAGCTTCGCCCCCGGCTCACCTACTCGAACGTGATCGCCTCGGTCGCCCTCTTCGTCGCCCTCGGCGGAGCCGCCGTGGCAGCGGGGCTCCCGCGCAACAGCGTCGGCGCCAATCAGCTCAAGAAGGGCGCCGTGACGGCGGCGAAGATCCACAACGGCGCCGTGACCGCCGGCAAGCTGGCGCCGAAGTCTGTGGTCGCCGGCAAGCTCGGGCCCAACGCGGTGACGCCGGGGAACCTCGGCAACGGCGTCGTCGGCAGCACCAAGATCGCCGAAGGCGCGGTGCTTGCGAAGAACATCAAGAACGGCGTCGTCACCACCAACAAGCTGCAGAACGAATCGGTGACCGCGGCGAAGCTCGGCAAGGAAGTCGCCCCGCTGCTGGGGACCCTGAAGAGCGGACAGACGCTGCGGGGGGTCTTCGACGTCGGCGGCGGCGAAAAAGAATCGGCGCTGCTCGCCCGCGGAGCGGTCAGCTTCCAGTTCCCGCTGAGCGGCAACCCGCCCGCGGTCACGGTCCTGAAGAAAGGCGAAACGACGGCCAACTGCAGCTGGGACGGCAGCGGCTCGGCTCCCGCGGCGACGGGCGGCAACCTCTGCGTCTACCTGCTCGAAGAAGAAGACCTCGATGCCAAAGAACCGCTGAAGGTCGACTACAACACGCGGCTCGGGTTCGGGCTGCTGGCCAAGGGAGATAAAGCCGCCAGCTTCGCGGCCCGCGGGATGTGGGCGGTGACGGCGCCCTAGCGGCGCCCGGCGCCGGGGATCAGGAGGCGAGCTCCTCGAGGACCGCGGAGGTCATCTCCGCGGTCCCCACCTCGACCTCGGCCGGCACGTCGGACATCGGCGGCGAGGCGATGGTCCCGGCCGCGAGGTCCGGCGTGCGGAGGCCGCGCTCGAGCACCGCGTCGACGGCGGCCTCGACCCGGGCGGCGTCGTCGGGTCGGCCGAGGCCGTGGCGAAGCATCATCGCCGTCGAGAGGAAGGTGGCGAGCGGGTTGGCGACGCCGTGGCCGGCGATGTCCGGGGCCGAGCCGTGGACCGGCTCGAACAGGCCCGGCGACCCGTCGGCGCCGAGGCTGGCGGACGGCAGCATCCCGAGGCTGCCGGTCAGCATCGCCGCCTCATCGCTGAGGATGTCGCCGAAGAGGTTCTCGGCGAGGATCACGTCGAAGTCGGCCGGACGCGAGACCAGCTGCATCGCCGCGTTGTCGACCAGCAGGTGGTCGAGCCCTACGTCCTCGTAGTCCGCCGCCACCCTGTTGACGACCTCCCGCCACAGGCGCGAGGTCTCCAGCACGTTGGCCTTGTCGACCGAGGTCACCTTCGGAGGGCGACCCGAGCCCTCGGCGCGCTGCCGCGCTGCCTCGAAGGCGGTGCGGGCGATGCGCTCGATCTCCTCGACGGTGTACTCGCAGGTGTCGTGGGCGACGTCCCCGTCGCGGCCGGAGTCGCCGAAGTAGATGCCGCCGGTCAGCTCGCGGACCACGAGCAGGTCGGTGCCCGCGATCCGCTCCTCGCGCAGCGGGCTGGCACCCACCAGCGCCGGGCTCGGACGCACCGGGCGCAGGTTGGCGTAGAGCCCCATCCCCTTGCGCAGGCCGAGCAGCCCCTGCTCGGGGCGCGGCGCGGCGGGGTCCGTGGTGTCCCATCTGGGGCCGCCGACGGCGCCGAGCAGGACCGCGTCGGCGCTCCTGCACGCCTCGAGCACCTCCTCGGTGAGGGCGACCCCGTGCTCGTCGATCGAGCAGCCGCCCATCAGCCGCTCGTCGAGCTCGAACTCGCCGAGGGTCGCGAGCAGCTCGATCGCGGCGGCGACGATCTCGGGGCCGATCCCGTCGCCCGGGAGGACGACTATGCGCGGCGTCTCGCTGCTCATTGGCCCAGGCACTCTACGCGTCGGCGCCGGGCGCCCGCCGAGACCGGGCTCAGGCGACGACGGCGTCGATGTTGAGCCGCACGTAGCGGAGCACCAGGGGCTGCTCCATCTCGGCGACGACGGCGTCGGTGAAGGCGTCGCGGTCCGGCTCCGGCAGGCGCTCGTGGTGCGCCGCCAGCCCGACGGCACCGACGAACGCGCGCGGGTCCTCCGGTTCGACCACCTTCTCCTGGAGCCAGCAGCGCACCTCGTCGAAGCCGGCGTCGCGCAGCCGGCGCTCGGTCTCCGCCGGGCCGGCGAAATACCACGGGCGCGGCAGGTCGGCAAGGGCCGGGGCGAAGCGCGGCCGCCGCGCCGCCCTCTCGATCGCCTCCTCGTAGGCCTGCACGTTCCCCTCTCCCCCGCACTGGGCGACCAGCCTGCCGCCGGGGACGAGAGCCGCGCGAAGGCGCCGGAAGAGGCGGTCATGGTCGGGAATCCAGTGGAAGGTGGCATTGGAGAAGGCGAGGTCGACCGGTTGTCGCAGCCGCAGCTCGCAGAGATCGGCGAGCATCAGCTCGACCCGGTCCCCCCAGCCGGCGAGGTTGGCGCGTGCCTCCTCGATCATCGAGGGCGAGCCGTCGACCGCGATCACGCGGCCGCGCGGCAGCCGCTCGAGCAGCAGCCGGGTGACCCGGCCCGAGCCGCAGCCCGCGTCGAGCACCGTCTCCCCACCCGAGAGCGGCAGCCTCTCCAGCAGCTCTCGCGCCCACGCTTCCTGCGGGGCGGCGACCTGGTGGTAGGCGGCGGCCTTCCAGTCTGTCGTGCGGCCGCTCACCCCGCTCACAGCGCCGTCGTCGTCGGGCCGAGGTCGGCGGCGCCCGATTGCTCGAAGGCGTCGATCGCCGAGGCGCTCTCGAGCGTGATGCCGATGTCGTCGAGCCCGTTCAGGAGGCGGTGCTTGACGTCCGGCTCGACCTGGAACTCGAAGACCCCGGCGGCGCAGGTGACCGTCTCGTCGTCGACGTCGATGCGGGCCTCGCCGGCCGCCGCGACCGCGCGGCAGTGCTCCTCGTCGAGGATCGCCGGCAGCAGGCCGATCTTCGTGCAGTTGGAGTAGAAGATGTCGGCGAAGGAGGGCGCGATTATGGCCTGGAAGCCGAAGTCCTCGAGCGCCCAGGG
>JBLNAC010000323.1:0-7819 GCA_050259155.1 Syntrophothermus sp. | reverse complement strand
GGCGCCCATCGCGAATTCGTGCCTGCCGAGGATCGGGAAGGCGTAGCCGTAGAAGCTGAAGGCGAGGCCGAGCGCGGTGGATGCGGTGGCCCGGCGAGCGGCCGGCGCGGAGGCACCCTGGCCGCTGATCCGGAAGCTGTAGCGGCCGTTTGGTGCCGGCCGGCCGTCGCTGGTTGTCCCGTCCCAGCGGATCGCGCGCGGGGCTTCGGGCGGCACGTCGTTGCGGTAGAAGCTGCGGACCACCGCGCCTCCGGCGCCGACGACGTCGATCCGGATGTCGTTCTGCGGCTGGGTGCTGCCGAGGGTGAAGCTGAGCCGTGGGTAGCGGTATCCGAAGTAGAAGGACGTCCGCGGGCTTGTCTTCGCCGCCAGCAGGGTCAGCGTCCCGGCGCTCGGTTCGGGCGCGGGAGCCCCGGTGGCGCTGCCGCTCTGGGACGGGGTCCCGGCCGGGGTGGGGGCTCCCCCCGTCGTCGCCGCGCCCGCGCTCGCGACGGGAAGCCCCGCGAGCGCCAGGACGGCCAACGTGATGATCGATCCAACGCGCAACTCAGCCTCTCTCTCGATCGCCTGCGGAGTTAGCTGTCGGGCTCGCGCTGAAAGAGATGCGCTACCGGCTGGCTCGCCGGATTCGCCCCTTGGAGCCGGCGACGGCTCCTGCGGTTCCTCCGCTCCCGTCCGCGGCGCGGGCGGGACTCGGCATTGCTGGGGCCGCAGTATAGACCGAGACCTGGCTATCATTCGCCGGCCGCGCCGGGTCGCCCGCGCGGTTTTTCCACGATGAAGACCTATGTCGCCACACCCGCCGACCGCCAGCGCGACTGGTACGTGGTCGACGCCGAGGGCAAGACCCTGGGCCGGCTGGCCACCCAAATCGCCGACGCGCTGCGCGGCAAGCGCAAGCCCGAGTACACCCCGCACGTCGACACGGGTGACTTCATCGTCGTCGTCAACGCCGAGAAGATCCGCGTCACCGGCGACAAGCTGGCGCAGAAGACCTACTGGCGTCACAGCGGCTACCCGGGCGGGATCAAGTCGCGGACGCTGGCGGAGATGCTCGAGCGCAGACCCGAGGAGGTCATCCGCAAGGCGGTCAAGGGGATGCTGCCGCGCAACCGCCTCGCCCGCCAGCAACTGAGCAAGCTCAAGGTGTACGCCGGCCCGGACCACCCGCACCAGGCGCAGCAGCCGAACCCGATGGAGACCAGCTGATGGCAGACGAGACGACGCCCGACGAGACAACCGAGGGGCAGGACGTCCCGACGCCACCCGCGGACGAGGCGCCGGCGCCGGCCGCCGAGTCCTCGGGGGAGCCCCAGGCGTCCGCCGAGGAGGCCGCTCCCGAGGTCGAAGAGGGGTCCGCCGAGGAGCCCGCTTCCGAGGTCGAGGAGCCGTCCCCGGAGCCCAGGGCCGAGGAGAGGAAGCCCGAGCCCAAGGCCGAGGAGAAGAAGGACGTCATCCCCGGCGCCGACCTGGAGCCGATCGCCGTCGAGCCCGAGGCGCCGGAGCTGAGCGCGGAAGAGCGCGCCCGCCTCGAAGCCGAGGAGGAAGAGCGGGCCAAGCGCGAGGCCGCCCTCGCCGGCGCCGACGAGGTCGAGGCCGGGCCGGCCGGTCGCGCTCCGGCGAAGATGGAGAGCGGCGCCCGCTACCTCGCCACCGGCAAGCGCAAGAGCTCGATAGCCCGCGTGACCCTGCTCCCGGGCGACGGCAAGTTCGAGATCAACAAGCGCAGCCTGGAGGAGTTCTTCCCCCGCCCCCTGCACCAGACGATCGCGCGCCAGCCGCTCGTCGTCTCCGGCTACGAGGGCAACGTCGACGTGCGCGTGCGGGTCCAGGGAGGCGGCGTCAGCGGCCAGGCCGGAGCGGTTCGCCACGGCATCGCCCGGGCCTTGACAGAGATCGACGCGGAGCTGCGCGGGGATCTCAAGCGGCGCGGCTTCCTGACCCGCGACGCACGTGTCAAGGAGCGCCGCAAGGCGGGCTTCAAGAAGGCCCGCAAGAAGCCGCAGTTCAGCAAGCGCTAGGGACGGGCCGCCGCCGGCCTCGCCACCCGCCCGCGCACCCGCCAACGACTAAGCTCGCCTCACCGGCCTCGGAGCGAAGGGACGGCATGGCCACGCAGACCAGCAGACGACTTTTCGGGACCGACGGGGTGCGGGGAGAGGCCGGAAGCTTCGTGACGGCGGAGCTGGCCATGGCCCTGGGGAGGGCCGCCACCTCGTGCCTTGAGGAGCAGCGCCCGCAGGTGCTCGTCGTCCGCGACACGCGGGAGTCGGGCTCGATGCTCGAGGCGGCGCTGGCCGCCGGGGTCGCAGCCGCGGGGGGCGACGCGCTCGTCGCCGGGGTGCTGCCGACGCCCGCGGCGGCGATCCTTGCGCGGCGTCTGGGCCTGGACCTGGCGGCGGTCGTCTCCGCCTCCCACAACCCGTTCGGCGACAACGGGATCAAGTTCTTCGACGCCGGCGGCGGGAAGCTCAGCGACGAGCTCGAGGCGCGGATCGAAGCCGCCCTCGGGGAACCGTCGGCGGCCGGCCCGATCGGACGCGTGCGGAAGCTCAACGGCGGCCTCGAGGACTACCTTCGCGAGCTCGAGGGCGCGTTCCCGCTCGACCTCTCGGGCCGCCGGGTGATCCTCGATTGCGCGCACGGCGCGACCTACCGCGCGGCACCGGCGATCTTCGAGCGCCTGGGCGCCCGCGTCGAGGCGATCGGCGTCGAGCCCGACGGCCGCAACATCAACGCCGGCTGCGGCTCGACCCACGTCGAGGTCCTCGCCGAGCGGGTCGCCGCCTCCGACGCCGAGATCGGCTTCGCCTTCGACGGCGACGGCGACCGCGTCCTCGCGGTGGACGGCTCGGGGCGGGTCCACGACGGAGACGAGCTGATCGCGCTGGCGGCGCGCGGGCTGGCGGCGCGAGGGGAGCTGGAGGGAGGCGTCGTCGTCACCGTGATGAGCAACTACGGCTTCCACCGGGCGATGGCGGAGGCGGCGATCGAGGTCGCCGTGACCAACGTCGGCGACCGCCACGTCATCGACGAGATGCTGCGCCGGGGCTGGCGGCTCGGCGGCGAGCAGTCGGGCCACATCATCTGCTCCGACTTCGCCGCCACCGGGGACGGCATCGCGGCGGCGCTGATCACCATGCGGGAGCTGGGGTCGGCGCCGCTGGCGGAGGCGGTCCCGATGGACAAGCTGCCGCAGAAGCTGGTCAACGTCATCGTCGCCGACCGCGACGCGATCGCCGACGCCGAGGCGGTCTGGGAGGCGGTCGAGCGCGAGAACGGGGCGCTGGAGGGGCGTGGGCGCGTGCTGCTGCGCCCGTCCGGGACCGAGCCGATGGTGCGGGTGATGGTCGAGGCCCCGAGCGCCGAGGAGGCGGACGCCGTCTGCTCGCGGCTGGCCGAGCTGGTGCGCGCCGAGCTCTCCTGAGACCCGGGCCCGCCGGCTCTCTACTCTTACTCGCCTTCGATGTGCGGAATCGTCGGATACGTCGGCAGGCGCTCCTGCGAGGAGCTGCTCCTCTCCGGGCTGGAGAAGCTCGAATACCGCGGCTACGACTCGGCCGGGCTCTCGCTGCTGGACGAGGGGGAGGTGGCCAGCGTCCACGCGGTTGGCAACCTCGCCAACCTGCGGGCCGCCGTCGAGGCGCGAGCCGCGGACGGCGGCGCGCTGCCACCGGCGAAGACGGGCATCGCCCACACCCGCTGGGCTACCCACGGCCGCGTGACCGAGGAGAACGCGCATCCTCACGAGGACGGCTCAGGCAGGGTGCACATCGTCCTCAACGGCATCGTCGAGAACCACGCGGAGCTGCGCAAGCGCCTGCAGGCCGCCGGCGAGGAGTTCACCTCGGAAACCGACGCCGAGGTCGTCGCCCACCTGATCGCGAGCCACTACGAGGGCGATCTCGCCGCGGCGGTCCGGGCCTCCTACGCCGAGCTCGGCGGCCACTACGCCTTCGTCGCCATGCACGCCGAGGAGCCGGACCGCCTGCTCGGGGCCCGTCGCGAGTGCCCGCTGGTGGCCGGCGTGGGCGAGGGCGAGAGCTTCCTCGCCTCGGCGATCCCCGCATTCCTCGCGGACACCCGCACCGCGGTCCCGATCGAAAACGGCGAGATCGTCGAAATCGAAGCCGACGCCGTCCGCCTCACCGACGCCGAGGGCGCGCCGATCGAGCGCGAGCCGGAAGTGATCACCTGGGACGCGGATGCGGCCGAGAAGGGCGGGTACGAGACCTTCATGCTCAAGGAGATCCACGAACAGGCGGACGCGGTCGCCGAGACGATCGCCGACCGGCTGCCCCGCGACGACGGCGTCGACCTCTCCGACGTCGACCTCTCGGACGAGTTCCTGCGCGGAGTCGGCCGGATCGTGATCGTCGCCTGCGGAACCTCCTACCACGCGGGCCTGGTCGGCCGCTACGCGATCGAGGAGTGGGCGAGGGTGCCGGTCGAGGTGGACATCGCCTCCGAGTACCGCTACCGCAATCCGGTGATCGGGGCGGCTGACCTGGTGGTCGGCATCACGCAGTCGGGCGAGACTGCCGACACGCTGGCGGCGATGCGGCTCGCGCGGGAGGCCGGCGCGAAGGTCCTGGCGATAACCAACATCATGGGGAGCCAGGCCACCCGCGACTCCGACGCGGTCCTCTACACCCGCGCCGGGCTGGAGATCGGCGTCGCCGCGACCAAGACGTTCCTCGCCCAGGTGGCGGCGATGTACCTGCTGGGGCTGCGGATCGCCGAGCTGCGCGGCGCGCTGCCGCCGGCGCGCATCGCCGAGCTGGTGGGGGAGATGAAGGCGCTGCCGTCGAAGGTCGAGACGACGCTGGCCGCGACCGAGGAGCCGGTGGCGGCGATCGCGGCCGCCCATTCCGGCCAGGACTTCTTCCTCTACCTCGGCCGCCACATCGGCCTCCCCGTCTGCCTCGAGGGGGCACTGAAGCTGAAGGAGATCTCCTACATCCCGACCGATGCCTACGCCGCGGGCGAGATGAAGCACGGGCCGATCGCGCTGCTCGACGAGTCGACGCCGGTCGTCTGCGTGGCCACCGACAGCCCGGTCCTGGACAAGGTCCTCTCCAACGTCGAGGAGGTCCGCGCCCGCGGTGCGCAGACGATCGCCGTCGCCACCGCCGGGAACGAGCGGGTCGCCGAGGTCGCCGACGAGACGATCGAGGTCGCCGTCACCGACTGGATCCTGCAGCCGATCGTCGCGGTCCTGCCGCTGCAGCTGCTCGCATACGGCATCGCTCGGGCCCGCGGCCTCAACGTCGACCAGCCCCGCAATCTGGCAAAGACCGTGACGGTCGAGTGACCGGAATCGCTAGAGTGCCGCGCTCGATGCATACCCGTCGCGTACCGATCGGCCTCGCGGTCGCGGCTCTCGTCGCCTTCTCGCTCGCGCTCGCGGGCTGTGGCGGCGGCAAATCCGAGAACCTCGCCCGCCTCGCTCCGGCGAACTCGCCGATCTACGTCGAGGGCGCGATCGATCCCGGGGGGGAGCTGGGCGAAAACGTCAGGAAGCTGGCGAAGACGCTGGCGGGAGTCGAAGACCTGGGCGCGCTGATCGTCGAAGATCTCGAAGGGTCCGCGATGAGCTCGGGCAAACCGCTGGACTTCGAAAAGGAAGTCGAGCCGTGGCTCGGCGAACGCGCCGCGGTCTTCCTGCGCAGCTTCGAAGGCGGAGACTTCAGCGGCTACGGCCTCCTGATCGAAGCCACCGACTCCACCGCGGCGCAGGAATTCATCGACGAGCGTGCGAGGCCCACCTCGGGAGAGCTGAGGGAAGCCTCCTTCGAAGGAGTCCGCTTCAAGGTCGAACCGGAAGGCGGCGAAGCGATCGGCGTGCTCGACGGCGCCGTCCTCTTCACCGAAGACGAAGCCACCTACAAAGCGGCGATCGAAGCCTCCGGGGGCGAATCGCTCGCGGCGCAGGAAAGCTTCGCCGGCACGATGGAAGCCGCGACGGAAGGCAGCCTGGTCGACGTCTTCGTAGACGTCGGCGGCCTGCTCGAACAGGCGGGCGGCGAACTCGACCCCGAAGCCCGGCGGCTGCTCGACGACGCCGGGATCGATCCCAGCGAAGCCACCGCGGTCGCGAGCGTGGTCCCGGGGGCGGACCAGATCCAGATCGACGCCTCCACCAAGCTGGGCGAAGCCGAACCGGGAGATGCCGGCAACCTCCTCGAATCTCTGCCCGGCGGCTCCTTCGCCGCCTTCGCCACCAGCGGCTTCGGCGAGGCACTGCGGGAGGCGATCGACTCGCTCGACCAGCGGGGCGTCCCGGGCCAGCTCGAACCGGGCGAGCTCAAGGAAGCGGCGAGCGCGATCGGGATCGACCTCGACCGGCTCGCCGGCTCGATCAAGGAAGCCGCCGTCTTCGGCCAGGGCAACACCCGGAGGAACCTCACCGGTGCCCTGGTGATGACGACGAGCGGCTCCGAAGCGACACAGCTGGTGGGCCAGCTCGGCAAGCTGCTGAGGTTGAGCGGCGCGCCCGGGGTCACGTTCCTCTCCGGCGAAGCGAAGGGCTTCTCGATCCGCAGCCCGGAACTGGGGTCCAAGCCACTGGTCGTCGCGGCCAAGGGCGGCCGAATCGCGATCTCGCTCGGCCTCGCGGCCTCGGCCCAGGCCCTGACCGCCGAACCGGGCGCGACGCTGGCGGAGGACCCGGCGTTCCAGGAAGCGAGGAAGGCCCTCGGCGAAACTCCGATCAGCGGCTTCCTCGACGGCCCGGCCGTGCTGACCCTGGTCCGGGGCATGATCTCCGCCGACGAACGGCCGGGCTTCGAAGAAGCCCGGCCCTACCTCGAAAAGGTCGCCTTCGGCGCGCTCGGCACCGGCACTTCCGGCGACCGGACGACGCTGAAGATGATCGTCGGGCTGGCGAAGTAGCGGCATGGCCTCCGGCATCGGGATCGACCTGCTCGAGATCGACCGGCTCGAGCGAGCGCTCCAGCGTCGGCCGCGGCTCGCGGAGCGGGTGTTCACCGCGGGCGAGCGCGATTACTCGGCCGCCCGCGCCCGGCCGGCGCGCCACCTCGCCGCCCGCTTCGCGGCCAAGGAGGCGGTGGTGAAGGCACTCGGCCTGCGCGGCGGCTTCGGCCTGCGCGAGATCGAGATCGTCGCCGGCGAGCCCCCGACCGTCCGCCTCACCGGCCGCGCGGCGGAGGCCGCCGCCGGCCGCCGGGTCGAGGTCTCTCTCACCCACTCGCGCGAGAGCGCGGCCGCCATCGCCGTCGTCAACGAAGCGCGGTAGCCGCCTTCCCATGGAACCCTGGCTCGACCCCCTCTTCGACGCGGCGGGGATCCGCGCCGTCGACCGCTGGGCGATCGAGGAGCAGGGCGTGCCCTCGCCCCGGCTGATGGAGGCGGCGGCGACGGCGCTCGCGGACGCGGTGGCCGGGCTCGCCCCCAAGGGGCCGATCCGCGTCCTCTGCGGCAAGGGCAACAACGGCGGCGACGGCGAGATCGCTGCCCGGCTGCTGGCCGGCATGGGGTTCGAGGCGGAGGTGCTGCGCATCTTCGACGCGGACCTCCCCGACCTCGACGCCTGGCTCGCGGGCTCCGGCGCCGTCGTCGACGCGATCTTCGGCACCGGTTTCGAGGGGGCTCCCCGCGAACCGGCCGCGGCCGCGATCGAGGCGGTCAACCGATGCGGCGCCCCGGTCGTCGCCTGCGACATCGCCTCCGGCGTCGCCGCCGCCACCGGCGAGGTCGAGGGCGCCGCGGTCGAGGCCGACCTCACCGTCAGCTTCCACGCGCCCAAGCTCGGGCAGCGGATCGCGCCGGGGAAATGGCACACCGGCGAGCTGCGGGT
>JBLNAC010000322.1:0-6755 GCA_050259155.1 Syntrophothermus sp. | reverse complement strand
GGCCGCCACTGTGATCTCGCGGGAGGGGTTCGCGGCGACGACGCTGCGCAAGGTCGCCGAGGAGGCGGACGTCAGCACCGGGATGCTGAACCATTACTTCTCCAACCGCCAGGACCTGCTCACGCAGACGCTGCTGTTCGTCTCACACCGCACCCAGGAGCGGCTGCGGGCCGCCGTGGAGGGGATCCCCCCCGGCGAGGAGAGGCTGGTGGCGCTGCTCGACAGCGCCCTCGCGGACGAGCAGCCGATGAACGAGAGCTGGCGGGTATGGATCAACGCCTACGGCGAGGCCGTGCACCTCGCCGCCCTCCGTCACACGATGGAGGACCGCCTCCACAGCTGGCACGAGCTGATCGACCACGTGCTCGAAGGCCTCGTCCCGGAGCAGGACTCCGATGCGATTCCCTGGGCCTGGCGCTTTGACGCGGTCCTCAACGGCCTCGTGATCCAGCGACTCACCTCCGAGGCAGCCCTCGACGGTGCCCTCATCCGCGACGAGGTGATCCGCACGCTGCTGCCGCTGGGCACGGCCGCCCGCTGACGCCGGGCCTCCCGGCCGGGGGCTCGGCGCGAGTCCCTTTCCAGGTCCGCCGGCCTCTTGTATCGTCTTTCGATCAAGGGTCTGTTGAATCAAACGCCGAGCGGCGTCGCCACGCGGGGATGAGGATCGCCGCCGACACCGGCGGAACCTTCACGGATCTCGCCGTCGAGACGGCCGAGGAGGCCCGGTTCTACAAGTCCCCGACGACTCCCCGGGACCCCGCCGAGGGGATCCTCGATGCGGTGCGGCTCGCGTCCGCGGACCTCGACAGCTCGCCGGAAGCGATCCTCGCCGAGACGGACTTGTTCATCCACGGGACCACCCGCGCGATCAACGCGATCCTCACCGGCTCGACCGCCAGGACCGCGCTGCTGGCGACGCAGGGGCACCCCGACATGCTCCTGCTGCGAGAGGGCGGGCGCACCGAGCCCTTCAACTGGTCATACGGATTCCCGGATCCCTACGTCCCGCGCTCGCTCACCTTCGAGCTGCGCGAGCGAATTGGCAGCGAAGGGGAGGTGGTACTCGCGCTGGACGAGGGGTCCGCCGTCGAGACGATCTCCGAGTTGCGGCGACGGGGGGTGGAGTCGGTGGCGGTCTGCCTGCTGTGGTCGATCGCCAACCCCGTCCACGAGCTGGCGGTCGGCGAGCTTCTCGAACGGCACCTCCCGGGAGTTCCCTTCACCCTCTCCCACCAGCTGAACCCGACGCTGCGCGAGTACCGGCGGGCCTCGAGCGCGGCGATCGACGCATCGCTCAAGCCGGTGATGAGCAGCTACCTCAGCGGTCTCGAGGAGCGGCTGCGGGGGTGCGGCTTCGCCGGCCGGCTGCTGATGGTCACCTCGCGGGGCGGCGTGGTCGACGCCGCCGAAATGGCCGCGGCCCCGATCCACTCCATCAACTCCGGGCCGGCGATGGCACCGGTCGCCGGCCGCCGCTACGCCGAGCTCGACGGGCTGGCCGAGAGCGCGGTGGTGGCCGACTGCGGAGGCACGAGCTACGACGTGACCCTGGTCCGGCGCGGGGCCATACCGGTGACCCGTGAGACCTGGCTGGGCCTGCAGTACGAGGGTCACATCACGGGCTTCCCGGCGGTCGACGTCAAGAGCGTGGGCGCCGGCGGCGGCTCGATCGCCTGGACCGACGAGGGCTCGCTCCTCCACGTGGGCCCCCAGAGCGCGGGCGCCGATCCGGGGCCCGCGTGCTACCGCCGGGGAGGGCGGGAGCCGACGGTCACCGACGCGGCCGTGGCGCTCGGGTATATCGACCCCGACTTCTTCCTCGACGGCTCGATGGAGCTCGACGCCGAGGCCGCGGTCGCCGCGGTCCGCGAACGGGTCGCCGTCCCCCTGGGCCTCGCCGTCGACGATGCGGCAGCGGCGATCATGGCGGTGGCGACCGAGCGGATGATCCAGTCGATCGAGGAGATCACCGTCAACCAGGGGGTCGACCCGCGAGCGGCCGCGGTTGTCGGGGGAGGCGGGGCCGCGGGATTGAACGCGGTCGCGATCGCTCGCAGGCTGGAAGCGCCGCGAGTCGTCGTCCCTCAGGCGGGAGCGGTGCTGAGCGCCCGCGGCGCCCTGATGTCCGACCTGGTGGGCGAATTCGCAGAGGCCTTCTTCTCCGCCTCCGACCGCTTCGACCACGACCGTGCCCGCAGGTTGGTCGACGATCTGCGGAAGCGGTGCCTGCGCTTCGCGGAGCGCAGCGGGACGGAGGCGGAGCCGCGGATCGAGCTGACTGCGGAGGCCCTTTACAGGCACCTGGTGGGGCAGCTGTACGTGAGCCGGCCCGCCGACGGCGTCCCCGGGCCCGATCAGCTCGCCGTGCTGGGCGGGCGCTTCCACACGGTCCACGAAGAGGTCTACGCGGTCCGCGACGAGCGGACGGCGGTGGAGATAGTCGGCCTCAGGGCGCGCGTGACCTGCCCGCTGCCCGGCGGGATCGACGAGGAGGGGGCAACCGCTGCGACCTACCGCGCCCCGACGCTGCGGCCCGCATTCTTCGAGGGCTGGGGCAGGGTGGAGACGGCGATCCACCGGCTCGAAGCCATGGCGCCCGGGCTCGCGGTGTCGGGGCCGGCGATCGTCGAGTCCTCCTTCACCACGGTGGTTATCGATCCGGGCGCCGTCGCCGAACGGACCCGGGGCGGCAGCCTCGTGGTACTGCCTTTCGGCGCCGGACCGGGCGGGATGCCGACGATGGCCTCCGAGGCGGTCGGCTGACGATGGGTACCGGGCCCGGTCGCCGACACGACGCGGTCGCCCTCGCGGTCTTGGCCAACCGCATGGAGGGCGTCGTCCGCAAGATGACGAACACCCTGTTCCGCACCGCGAGGTCGACCGTGCTCAACACGGCTCGGGACTTCTCCTGCTGCGTTGTCACCGCCGACCACCAGATGCTGGTGATGGCCGAGTCGCTGCCCATTCACGTGATCAGCGGGCCGGACATGATCAGCCGCTGGCTGCGCCGCTTCCACCCCGACCCGGCGCGCGGCGACGCCTACCTGCACAACTCGCCGTACCACGGCAACTCCCACGCCGCCGACCACTGCATCCTGATCCCGGTCATCGACGACGACGGGAAGCCCCGGGCGACCGCGGTCGTCAAGGCCCACATGGCGGACATCGGCAACTCGGAGCCGACGACCCTCACCGCGACCGCCCGCGACGTCTACGAGGAGGGAGCGGTCATCTTCCCCTGTGTGAAGGTGCAGGAGGACTACCGCGACGTCGACGACGTGATCCGGATCTGCCAGGCGCGGATCCGGGTGCCGGAGGACTGGTACGGCGACTACCTCGGCATGATCGGAGCCGCCCGGGTCGGGGAACGCGAGCTGCTCAGGATCGGCGCGGAGATCGGCTGGGACGCTTTCGACGGCTACGTGGCCGACTGGCTCGACTACAGCGAGGAGCGGATGCGGGCGACCATCAGGAGCCTCCCTGCCGGTCGGCGCAGGGGCGAGGACCGGCACGATCCGGTCCCGTTGCCGGGGGTGGAGAATGGCGTGCCGTTGCGGGTCGGGGTCGCCGTGGACCCGGTGGCGGGGGAGCTCGAGGTGGACCTCCGCGACAACCCCGACTGCCTCCCCTGCGGGCTCAACCTGACCGAGTCGACGGCCCATACCTCTGCCCTGATCGGCGTCTTCAACAGCCTCGGCCACACGATCCCCCGCAACTCGGGCAGCGCCCGGGCGGTCAGGGTTCTGCTGCGGGAGAACTGCTGCGTCGGCATCCCGGTGCACCCGGCCAGCTGCTCGCTGGCGACGACCGGCCTGGCGGAGCGGTTGGCCGGGGTCGTGCAGAGAACCCTGGCCGAGTTCGGCGGAGAGATGGGCATGGCCTCGACCGGGCCCGAGTGCGCGCCCGCAACCGCCACCATCTCCGGCCGCGATCCCAGGCGGGGCGGTGCCCCCTTCGTCGACATGACGATCCTCGGCCAGTCCGGCGGCGCCGGGCACCCGCGCGGCGACGGCTGGCTGACCAACGGCGAGACGAGCGATGGCGGCTCGATGATGCGCGACAGCACGGAGGTGCTCGAGCTGCTGCGGCCGGTGCGGGTGTGGGCCGATCGGATCGTCCCCGACACCGAGGGCGCCGGCCGCTTCCGCGGCGCGCCGTCGCTGTACGTCGAGTATGGGCCGGTCGGGACCGAGCTGGAGGTGATGTATGCCGCGGACGGCACCATCAATCCCGCCCTCGGCGCGCGCGGCGGCGGACACGGGGCGCTGACGCGACCGATGATGCGCGGCGCCGCGGGCGACGTCACCTCGCTCGAGGCCTGGGGGCGGGTCGTCCTGGCACCTGGCGAGACCATCATCTCCATCTCCTCCGGCGGCGGGGGCTACGGCCGGCCGACCGAGCGCGATCCTGAGCGCGTGAGGCACGATGTCCTCGAAGGCTGGGTCAGTCCGGAGAGGGCCAGGGAGGTCTACGGGGTGGTCCTCAGGGAGGACGGTGCGATCGATGAGGAGGCGACGCGGGAGCGACGGGGCGGCGCAGACCCCGAGGGGGTCGTGGCGGGCGGCGCAGGAGAGGACGCGGCGCTGGCCCTGATCCAGGCTGGCGCGCCCCCCCACTGGGGGGCTCGCTCCGGGCCGGCGGCTAGAAGGAGACGGGCAGCGCCGAGGCGCGGGTGAAGGAGAGCGACGCCGCGGTTCCACCCAGCGGCGTGTACTCGAGTCCGATCGCGCCGCGGTAGCCGTTCGCGAGCAGCGCCGACAGGACCTCACGGAGGTCGAGGTCCCCCGTGCCGGGCTGGCCTCGGCCGGGGAAGTCCGAGATCTGGACGTGGCGGATCAGCTCGCCGTGCCGTCGGATCGCCTCGAGCGGGTCCGAGCCCACGCGGACGAGGTGGTAGACGTCGAGGAGCAGCCCCAGGTTCTCCGACCCCGCCGCTTCCAGAAGGCGCCGGGCGCTGTCCGGATCGGGCGTCAGGTACCCGGGGTTCTCGGCCTCGTTCAGCGGCTCAAGGACCACTCCGATCCCCCGGGCGCCGGCCTCCGCGGCAAGCGCGCGCAACATCGCCCGGGCGGTGTCGCGCTGGCGGCGCTCACCGACCCCGGGAAGCGCGAGCCCGGCCAGGACGTTGACCGCGCCCGCGCCGATCCGGACCGCCAGCTCAACCGCCTCGGAGAAGTACCGCTCGGCCTCCCCGGCGCGGGAGGGGTCGTTGATGAAGCCCCGCTCGCCCTTCGCGACGTGTCCGGCCGGACAGTTGAGCAGGGGCACGCTCAGGCCCTGCTCGGCCAAGGCCCGCGGCAGTCCCTCGCGCTCCACCGGCCCGGGCCAGGCCGATTCGACCAGCCTGAAGCCCGCCTCCCGGGCGGCTTGCGGCCGCTCCAGGTAGGGATGCTCGGTGAAGAGCCAGGAGACGTGCGCGGACCAGCGCAGGCTCACCCGCTCCTCCACTCCGCCCCCTTTTCCTACCCGGCGGGGACGAACGCCACCGCCTCCACCTCGAGGCGCGCGGCGGCGACGAGACCGGCGACCTGGACCGTCGCGCTGCTCGGCGGATTGCCGGCGAAGGCGCGTCCACGCGCCTCGTCGTAGTCCGCGTAGTGGTCGGTGCTCGTCACGTAGCCGGTGATCTTGACCACGTCGCTCATCGCGGCGTCGGCTTTCTCGAGCGACTGGCGGATGCGCAGGAAGCATTGGTCCGCCTCGGCCGCAAAGCTCGAGTCGACCATGTTTCCGTCCTCGTCGGCGCCGATCTGGCCCGAGACGAAGATCCACCGTCCCGGCCCATCGAAACTGATCGAGTCGCAGAACGTGGTCCCCCACGGACTCTCGACGCGCCTCTTCTCCATCCCATCTCCCTTCGTCGTCATTGCTGGACCATCCCCGCCACCTCCTCGAGCGCGCCGAGCAGTCCATCCCGGGCCTCCTCGAGCGCCTTGTCCCTGGTGGCCGTCGACAGGGCTATCTCCCCTCCCGGCCCCATGAAGACCCCCCGCAGCAGGGCGGCGAGATGAAGCAGGGAGGTCGCCTCGCCGGCGTGGAAGAGCGTCTCGTGACGGTGCAGCGAATCGGCCACGTAGACCCCCATCACCGATCCTTCGCCGACCACCGTCAGCGGCAGGCCCAGCGCCGCCGCCCTCTCGAGGAGCGCCTGGCGGAGAGCCGCGGCCCTCTCGTCCATCGCCAGGATCTCCTCGCGGGTGAGGTGCTCGAGGCTGACCCGGCCCGCCACGCTGCTCAGCAGGTTGCCGTTGAAGGATCCCCCGTGATACAGGGGCTCCGCGCGCTCGGGGTCGAGCACCTCCATCAGGTCGGCGCGGCCGCCGAGCGCGCCCATCGGCATGCCGCCGCCGATGAACTTGCCGAGAAAGGTCAGGTCCGGCCTCAGCCCGAAGCGCTCGGCGGAGCCGCCGAAGGCGAGCCGCAGCATCAGGCAGTCGTCTAGGACAAAGAGGGCGCCCGCCCGATGGGCGGCCGCCTGAACCCGTTGCAGGAAACCCGGCGGGGCGGTGGTGACGAGGCCGCTGAACATCAGCGGCTCGAGCACGACCGCGGCGACCTCGGGGCCGTGCTCGGCCAGCTTCGCCTCGAAGCCCTCCGCGTCGCCGAACGGCGCCAGGTAGACCCGGCCCGGTATCTCGGGCCGGCCGTAGAGGCCGACCTCGAGATCATCGAAGGCGCCATGGAAGCCGTCGACGGCCTTGAGGATGGCGGGCCGGCCCGTGGCCCTCCGCGCCACCTTGACGGCGAGCATC
>JBLNAC010000321.1:0-9814 GCA_050259155.1 Syntrophothermus sp. | reverse complement strand
CGGCCCGCCGGGCGCCTACAACCTCGCCGGGCCTGGACAGATCCACATCGCCGACATCGCCCGCTCGATCGGGTGGCGCTCGGTTCGGGTCCCGGCGCCGATCGCCGGCGCGGGCACCACGGCCGCCTCCCGCCTCAGCTTCGTCGTGCCGGAGCTGGAGTGGGCGGTCGCGCTGCGGACCCCGGTCCTGATGGACACCGCGAAGGCGCGCCGCGAGCTCGCCTGGGCACCTCGCTTCGACGCCGGCGAGACGCTCCGCCTGACCGCGGCCGCGGCTCGCGAGGCCGGCCTGCTCGCGTAGGCGCAGACCCGCCCAGGACGCGTCGGCGTCAGGAGACGATCGTCAGCGCCGCCGGCGCCGACGTCAGGGTGACCCGCGTGTGGTCGCCGATGTAGTCGCCGTCGACCTGGACCGGAAACCGCCGCGGCGCGCCCTCCTCGTCCTCGGAGACGGAGGTGACGGTGGCGGTCGTCACGTCGTCGAAGTGCGCGACCTGCCTGTGGTCGACGACGCTGCGCCTGTCGCTGAGGAGGCGGCTCACCAGGCTCGGCATGTCGCGCTGGGCGGCGCGCTTGAGGACCGCCAGCGACAGCGTGCCGTCGTCGATCGCGATCCCCTCGCAGACCCTGATCGGCCGGTTCGCGAAGTAGGTGAACGGGTCCGAGTTCTGCACGATCGCGGTGATCCCCTCGACCGCCTCTCCGCGCACCTCGACGCGGACCCGGACGGCATTCAGCAGGTACCTGCGGTAGAAGCCGGAGAGGCCTGCCCAGCTGTAGTAGTAGGGGCCCGCCCTCGCCTTCAGCTTCGGGTGTTCGTCGACGCGGCGGACGACGGTCGCGTCGATCCCGACGCCGCAGGCGAAGACGAAGTAGCGGCCGTCGACCCGCCCGAGGTCGATCTTGCGCGGCTGCCAGTCGTCGGCCAGCGACAGCAGGTGCTCGGTCGCGTCGACGACGTCGTTGGGGATGCCGAGCATGCGGCAGACCACGTTGGTGGAGCCGCCGGGGAGGATCGCCACCGGCACGTCGGAGTCGGCGAGGCCGTTTGCGACCTCGTTCAGGGTCCCGTCGCCGCCGAAGGCGACGACGACGTCGTAGCCCTTCTCGCGCGCCTCGCGGCTCAGCTCGGTCGCATGGTCCTGGGCCTGCGTGGAGACGGCCTCGACGTCGAACCGCCCCTGCAGCGCGTAGACGACGAGGTTCCGCAGCCGGTCGGAGACCGTCGTCGCGTAGGGGTTGACGATGATCAGCATCCGCTTCTTGGCGGCCTTGCGGGGCCGGCGGTGGGGGATCCTCGGGTTCATCGAAGCCCCAGCGTATTCCGTGGCCCCGGGATCGCGCGGCGCACGCCGCGGTGGTCGCGCCGGGCCGATCGCGCAGGCGCGCCTAGGTCGCCTCGTAGCGGATCACGGTGCCGTCGTCGACTTCGCGGACCCTGCCCTCGTTGACGAGGAGGTCGGCGTGGCCGATCACCTCCGAGAGCGTGAGGAAGGCCTGGGTCACCGCGACGTTCCCCCAGAGCGCCTGCGCCAGCTCGTAGCCGGTTCGCGCCCGCTCGGCGATCAGGCCGAAGATCTTCTCCTTGCGCCGCCGGTGGGCGGTGAGGCGGGCGTCGATCAGGGCGACGTGGTCGGTGATCGGCTCGCCGTGGCCGGAGAGGACGATCTCGGCCGGCATCTCGCGGGTCTTCTGCATCGACTCGATGTAGGTGACGAGCGCCTGCGTGCGACGGTCGGCGCCGTCGAGCGGCCTGCTGATCAGCGGGTTGGAGGAGATATGGGCGAGCAGGTGGTCACCGGCGAGCAGGAGGCGTCGCTCCTCGTCCCAGAAGATCGTGTCGGAGGGGCTGTGGCCGGGCCGGTGGAAGACCTCGAGGCGGCGGTCGCGGAGCGCCACCTCGCCGCCGTCATCGAGCGGGCGGGTCACGGTCACGTGCGAGCCCCAGCTGCGGAAGCTGCGCGAGACGCTCTGCAGGGCGGCGGTGACTTCCTCGGGGATCCCGCTGCGGAGCATCACCTCGACCGCGAAGCGATCCTCGCGCTCGGCGTCCTCGTCGAAGGCGGCGAGTCGCTTTGCCGCCGCGCCCAGCGCCGCGACCTCCGCGCCGGAGTGCTCGACCAGGATCTCGACCAGCCCGAGGTGGTCGATGTGCTGGTGGGTGACGACGACCAGCTTCAGGTCCTTGGTCGAGTGCCCGCGCTCCGCGAGCAGGCCGGTCAGCTCGTCCAGGGACTTGCCGGAGTTGGGCCCGGTGTCGACCAGGGTCAGCGGCTCGTCCTCGATCAGGTAGCAGTTGACCTTGCCGACCGCGAAGGGGGTGGGGATCGGCAGGCAGTGGATCCCGGCGAGCGCCGCCTGCTCGAGCGCCTCCTCGGGGGTCATCATCCGCGGATCAGCGCGAGGATCTCGTCGCGGCGGCGTTCCATGTCCTCGCGCGAGACGAGCGACTCCAGGTTGAGCCTCAGCAGCGGCTCCGTGTTCGAGGGGCGCACGTTGAAGTGCCAGTCGGGATAGTCGACCGAGACGCCGTCGAGGTGGCCCACCTCGGCCCCGTCGGCGTAGCGCGCCTCGATCTTGGCCATCTTCGCGGCGCCGTCCGCGACCTCCGAGTTGATCTCGCCGGAGATGAAGTAGCGGGAGCGGAACCCGGCCATCAGCTCGGCCAGGCTGCGGCCCTCCTGCGAGAGCAGCTCCAGCATCAGCAGCGCCGGGATCGTCCCCGAGTCCGCGTTCCAGAAGTCGCGGAAGTAGTAATGGCCGGAGACCTCGCCGCCGAACGCCGCCTTCTCCTCGCGCATCCGCGCCTTGAAGAAGGCGTGGCCGACGCGGGAGAGGTCGGAGCGCCCCCCCTCGGCGGCGACCAGATCGGGCACGGCGCGGCTCGAGCGGGGGTCGTAGAGGATCGTCGCGCCCGGGTTCTTGCGCAGGATCGAGCGCGCCAGCAGGGCGCAGACGAAGTCGCCGTCGCAGAACTCGCCGCTGCCGTCGATGAAGAAGCAGCGGTCCGCGTCGCCGTCCCAGGCGATGCCGAGGTCCGCGCCGCTGGCCCGGACGCGCTCCATGATCAGCCGCCGGTTCTCCTCCAGGAGCGGGTTCGGCTCGTGGTCGGGGAACTCGCCGTCGGGCTCGAAGTACATCCGCTCGAGGTCGAGGCCGAGGCGGTCGAGGATCGGCCCGACCATCGGGCCGGCCATCCCGTTGCCGCCGTCGACGACCACCTTCATCGGCGCGACCGCGTCCGGGTCGACGAACGAGAGCGCGTGCGCGCGGAACTCGTCCCAGATGTCGACCTCCTCGAACGAGCCGCCGCCGGGGGCGTGGCCGAGGCCGGCCTCGATCTCGGCCCTGACGTCGTCGATCCCGGCGTCGCCGGAGAGCGCCAGCGCGCCCTCGCGCAGGAGCTTGACGCCCGTGTAGGCCTTTGGGTTGTGCGAGGCGGTCACCATCGCGCCGCCGTCGAGCCCACGTGAGCCGACCAGGTGGTACAGCATCTCGGTCGCGACCATCCCCGCGTCGAGCACGGTCGCGCCCTCGAAGATGAGCCCGTCGCGGAGCTCCGCGGCCATCGCCGGCGCGGTCAGGCGCATGTCGCGCCCCAGGCCGACCCGCAGCTCGCCCGGCTGCTTGCCGCGCAGACGCGCCAGCACCCGGGCGAAGGCGCGGCCGATCGCGTGCGCGGTCCCCTCGTCCATCTCGGTCCCGTAGAGGCCGCGGATGTCGTAGGCCTTGAAGATCCCGGGGGGAGCCAGCGGCGCCTGCTCGCTCACCAGTCCGCTCCCCTGAGCGCGGCGTAGCTCTGCTCGAGCGTCTGCGGCATCACCCTGGTGTCGGCGATCACCGGCATGAAGTTGTTGTCTCCCGCCCAGCGCGGCACCACGTGCAGGTGGATGTGGTGCTCGACCCCGGCGCCGGCGACCCGGCCCTGGTTGAAGCCGACGTTGAAGCCATGGGGCTGGTAGACACCCTCGAGCCGATCCATCGCCCGCTGGGCGAGCCCGAGCATCTCGGCGAGCGTCTCGGGAGGGATCTCCTGCAGGCGTCCCACGTGCTTGTACGGCGCGACCATCAGGTGCCCGTTCGTGTAGGGGTAGAGGTTGAGCAGGACGTAGCAGCTCGCCCCACGATGGACGATCAGGTTCGCCTCGTCGTCTTCCGCGCCCGGCTTGGCGCAGAAGATGCACTCCTCCTCGATGTCCTTCGACGCGTCCTTCACGTAGGCGAGGCGCCAGGGCGCCCAGATCCGGAAGTTGGCCACATCTCAGATCCTATGGAAGCCGCCCCCGGACGCGGGAGCGGAGCATCGTCCATGTCCGATCCTCTGATGGATCCCCCGCGGGAGCAGGGGAGGCGGCGCCTGACTCAGAGCCACCGGCGCCGGCGGAAGTAGAGGACGAGCCCGATCAGGATCAAGGCCATGATCCCGAGGATCGCGAAGAAGCCCGCCTCGTCGTGTTCGAACGGCACCCAGGAGTTCATCCCCATGATGCTCGCCATCAGCGTCAGCGGCAGGATCACGACGCTGATCGAGGTGAGGACACGGAGGATGTCGTTCAGCCGGTGGGAGATCACCGACTCGTTGGTCTCCTCGAGCGCCTCGGCGACCTCCTTGTAGTTCTCGAGGAGGTCCCAGATCCGCTCGTGGGCGTCGATGATGTCGTCGAAGTAGATCTCGAGGTCGAGGTCGCTGGCGAGGTAGCGCTGCTTCACCGTCTCGAGGTCGCGCAGGACCGGCCGCTGGGGGCGGATCACTTTGCGGAAGTTGATGATCTCCTGCTTGACGTTGGAGATGTCGCGCACGACCTCGTCGGCACGTTCGTTGAAGATGTCGTCCTCGAGCGCGTCGAGCTTGTTGCCGATCTTGCGCAGCATCGGGAAGCAGTAGTCGAAGCTGTCGTCGACGAGGCGGTAGAGGAGGTAGCCGGACCCGCGCGAGAAGAGCTGGTCGCGGAGTTCCTCTTTGCTCCGGCAGCGCTCGAACAGGTACTCGACCGGCTGCAGCGGCTGGTTCGGGATCGTGATCAGGTAATCGGAGCCGACGAAGAGGTCGAGCTCGCCGGTGCCGAGGCGTCCGGCGGCCCGGTCGAACACGGGCAGGTGCAGGACGATGAAGAGGTAGTCGTCGTAGACGTCGATCTTCGGCCGCTGATTGCGGGAGAGGACGTCCTCGAGGTCGAGGGCGTGGAACTCGAAGTGCTCCTCGAGCCAGGCGCGCTCGAGCGAGCCGGGGCGCTCGATGTTGATCCAGCGCAGGCCGGGCCCGTCGATCTGCTCGACGTTCGGGGTCTGGGGCTCAGGCGCGGGCGCCGGGCCGATCAGGTCGCCGCGCCGGGTGGACCGCCGCAGCCGTGGTTTCGGAAGGTTCGGCATCGGGCTGGCCAATCATCTCGGTGTGCAGCGGCGTCATCGTGATCCCTAGGTTAGCTGCCGGCCGCTCCTCAAATGCTTTCGGAGGCGGCTGATACGCTTCTCCCAACATAAGCGCCACATCGAGAGGGGTGGAGGGACTGGCCCAGTGAAGCCCCGGCAACCACCTCGAGCCATCGGCTCGAGGGGAGGTGCCAAGTCCAGCAGGCCCGGTCGCCGGGCATGAGAGATGTGGGGGATGTCCGGCCGGACCTCTGCCCCACGTGGCGGAGGTTCTTTTTGGTTGTGAGATAGGGGGTCGGATGTCTGTCGAGAGCTTGAGATGCAAGGAGTGCGGGACGGCCGCGGAGCTGGGCGCCAACTACGTGTGCGAGAACTGCTTCGGACCGCTCGAGGTCGCCTACGACCACGGCGGCCTGGAGGCGGGAGAGGCGAAGCGGCGGATCCAGGCCGGCTCGCAGGGGATCTGGCGCTACGCCGACTTCCTGCCCTTCGAGGGGCGGCCGAACGATCCGCTGGAGCCGGGCATGACGCCGCTGGTCCGAGCCGACCGCCTGGCCGAGCGGCTCGGGGTCGAGGGGGCGGAGATCTGGATCAAGAACGACGCCGCCAACCCGACGCACTCCTTCAAGGACCGCGTCGTCGCGGTCGCGGTCGCCAAGGCCCAGGAGCTCGGCTTCGACACGGTCGCCTGCGCCTCGACCGGGAACCTCGCCAACGCGGTCGCGGCCCACGCCGCCGCGGCCGGGCTCGACTCCTACGTCTTCGTCCCCGCCAACCTGGAGGAGCAGAAGCTCCTCGCGACCGCCGTGTACGGCACCAACCTGGTCGGCGTCCGCGGCAACTACGACGACGTCAACCGCCTCTGCACCCAGCTTGCCGAGACCCGTCCCTGGGCCTTCGTCAACGTCAACCTGCGGCCCTACTACGCGGAGGGCTCGAAGACCCTCGCCTACGAGACGGTCGAGCAGCTCGGCTGGACGCTCCCCGACCGTGTCGTCGCCCCGATCGCCTCCGGCTCGCTCTTCACCAAGCTCGGCCGCGGCTTCCAGGAGTGGCTCGAGCTCGGCCTCGTCTCCGGCGGCCAGCCGATCTTCAACGGCGCCCAGGCCGAGGGCTGCAGCCCCGTCGCCACCGCCTTCGCCGAAGGCTGGGACGTCTGTAGGCCCCAGCGGCCGGACACGATCGCCAAGAGCCTGGCGATCGGCGATCCGGCCGACGGTCCTTACGCGGTCGAGCAGGCGCGCCGGACCGGCGGCGCGATCGACGCGGTCAGCGACGCCGAGGTCCGCAGCGCGATCAGGCTGCTCGCCGAGACGACCGGGATCTTCACCGAGACCGCCGGCGGCGTCACCGTCGGCGTCCTCCGCAAGCTCGCCGAGCGCGGCGACATCGCCGCCGGCGAGCGCATCGTCGTCTACATCACGGGGGAGGGGCTGAAGACGCTCGACGCCACCCGCGATACGTTCCAGATGCACGAGATCGATCCGGACCTCGACAGCTTCGAGGCCGAGTTCCGCCAGGAGGTAGCCGTCTAGATGAGCGTCACCGTGAAGATCCCGACCCAGCTGCGCGCGGCGACCGGCGGGGAGGCCGAGGTCCAGGTCGAGGGCTCGACCGTGGGCGAGGTCCTCGACGCGGTCTTCGACGCCTACGGCGACCTGCGCCAGCGGATCACCCAGGACGGCGACCTGCGCCGCTTCGTCAACGTCTACGTCTCCGGCGAGGACATCCGTTTCCAGCAGGGCCTGGAGACGGCGATCAACGAGGGCGACGAGGTGACGATCCTGCCGGCCGTCGCCGGTGGCTAGACCGCCGGTCGTCATCCTCTGCGGGGGCAGGGGGACGAGGCTGAGGGAGCGGACGGAGTCGGTGCCGAAGGCGCTGGTCGAGATCGGCGGGCGGCCGATCGTCTGGCACGTGGTCCAGATCTACGCGGCGCAGGGCTTCGAGCGCTTCCTGCTGGCGACCGGGTACCTGGGCGACGCGGTGGCGGAGTTCGCCGCGGCGCAGCGCTGGCCGGCGGGGGTCGAGGTCGATTGCGTGGACACCGGGCTCGACACGCCGACCGGGGGTCGCGTCGCGCGCCTCGCCGACCGCCTCCAGGGGGCGCCCTTCTGCGTCACCTATGCCGACGGCGTCGCCGACGTCGACCTCGAGGCGCTGCTCCGCTTCCATCGGGAGGGCGGGGCGCTGGCGACGATGACCGTCGTGCGTCCGGAGCTGCAGTGGGGCGTCGCGGAGCTAGACGGCGACGCCGTCGCCGGCTTCGACGAGAAGCCCCGCAGCGAGCGCTGGATCAACGGGGGCTTCCTCTGCTTCGAGCCGGGCGCGCTGGGGTACGTGGGCGAGGACAGCGTGCTCGAGCGCGAGCCGCTCCAGCGCCTCGCCGCCGACGGCGAGCTGCGTGCCTACCGCCACGAGGGCTTCTGGGACTGCATGGACACCTACAAGGACGCGGTCGTGCTCAACGACCTCTGGACCGCCGGCGAGGCGCCGTGGCGGATCTGGGACGCCGCCAGGTCGACGGCGCCTTGAGGCGTGCGCTCGTCACCGGCGCCCACGGGTTCGTCGCCTCGCACCTGACCAAGGCGCTGCTCGAGCGCGCCGGGGCGGTGCGCGTCCTCGATCGGCCCGAGCCTCGCCTCGGCGACCTCGGCCGCCCGCGGCGCTCGGCCCTGGAGCTGCTCGGGGTGAGCGGCGAGGTCGAGGTCGTCGAGGCCGACCTGCGGGAGCCCGGCGCGGTCGCCGCCGCGGTGGCCGGCTGCGACGCGGTCTTCCACCTCGCCGCGCAGACGATCGTCGGGGTCGCCCGCGAGGCGCCGTTGGAGACGTTCGAGACGAACGTGCGGGGCGCCTGGAACGTGTTCGAAGCCTGCTGCGAAGCCGGGGTCGAGCGGGTCGTCTTCGCCTCCTCGGACAAGGCCTACGGGGCGAGTCCGGAGCTGCCCTACCGCGAGGACTTCCCGCTGCGGGCGGCCAACCCCTACGACGCGAGCAAGGCGGCCGCCGACGTCATCGCCCGCAGCTACGCCCGCGCCTACGACCTGCCGCTGGCGGTGACCCGCTTCGCCAACGTCTACGGCGGCGGCGATCTGAACTTCACACGGCTGATCCCGGAGACCGCGGCGGCGGTGCTGGACGGCCGCCCGCCCGTGATCCGCTCCGACGGCAGCCCGGAGCGCGACTTCCTCCATGTCGACGACGCGGTGTCCGCCTACCTGGAGATAGCGGCGGCCCTGGAGGCGGAGGGAGCGCGCGGCGAGGCCTTCAACGCGGGCGGCGGGCGTCCGCATTCGGTTCGCGAGGTGGTGGGGCTGATCGCCGCCGCCGCGGACGCCGACGTCGAGCCCGAATACCTCGGCCGCGGCACGCCGGCGGGCGAGATCGACCGCCAATACGTCGACTCGACGAAGCTGCGCGAGCAGACCGGCTGGGAGCCGAGGATCCCCCTCGCCGACGGGCTCGTCCGTACCCTGGAGTGGTATCGCGAGCATCCGGAGGTGCGTCCCTGATGTGCGGCCGCTTCACGGTCACGACGAAGGACACGAAGAAGATCGCCGACCGCTTCCAGGTCGAGCTGGAGAAGGCGCTGGAGCGGGGGAGAGGCGGGGGCCCGGCGGCCGAGAGCGCCGCGGACGGCGCGGAGAAGGGCTCGACCGGGCGCAAGGCGCCGCCGGGCCTGGGGCGGTTCAACGTCGCCCCCACGCAGGAGGTCCTCGTCGTCCGCGCCTCGCCCGACGAGGAGGAGGCGGCGGCCGGGGAGCGCGAGGCGCGGCTGATGCGCTGGGGGCTCGTCCCGGTCTGGGCGAAGGACCTCAAGGTCGGCTACCGGATGATCAACGCCAAAGCCGAGAACCTCGACTCCAGCCGCGCCTACGCGCCGCTGGTCGGCAGGTACCGCCACCGCTGCCTAGTCCTCGCCGACGGCTTCTACGAGTGGCTGCGGGCCGAGGATCCGAAGCAGCCGCGCCAGCCGTGGCGGTTCACGCTCGACGGCGGCGAGCCGTTCGCCTTCGCCGGCCTCTGCACCCGCAAGGAGTGGTCCGACGCCGGGGACCGCGGCTACGACGACGGCTGGCTCTACAGCTGCACGATCGTCACCACCAGGGCGAACCCGGTGGTCGCGCCGGTCCACGACCGGATGCCGGCGATCCTGCCGAGCCCGGAGGCCGAGGCGGCATGGCTGCGACCCGACCTGAGCGCCGAGGACGCGATCGCGATGTGCGGGCCGATCGCCGCCGAGCGGATGCAGAGCGCCCCGGCGAACCCGAGGCTCAACAAGGTGGGCAAGGGGATGGAGGAGGGGCCGGAGCTGCTCGTCGCGCCTGCCGCCGGCTGAGCCTCAGCCTTCTTCCTTTTCTTCCGCTTCTTCGCGCTTTTCTTCTTCGGCTTCTTCGTCGATCGGCGGCGGGATGCTCGGGAGCGCGCCGGCCGGCGCCCGAGT
>JBLNAC010000320.1:0-3019 GCA_050259155.1 Syntrophothermus sp. | reverse complement strand
CGGCGCCGCCCCGGTGACGCTGACCGGCATCGTCAGGATCAGGCCGGGCGGCTCGGAGCCGTCCGGCTTGGAACAGGTCGTCCTGCAGATCGACAGGCACGTCTCGATCGAGCGGCGCGGCGTCCCCGTGTGCAGCCCGGCGCGGCTGATCGAAGCTACCCTCGCGCAGGCACGCAGCCGCTGCCGCGGCGCGCTCGTGGGCACCGGCTTCGGCAGGGCCGAGGTCAGCCTGCCGGGGCAGCCGACGGTGCCGGTCAGCTCACGACTCTCGCTCTTCAACGGCCCCCTCGTGGAAGGCAACCCGAGCCTGATCGCCCACGCCTACGAGACCCTGCCGAAGCCGCAGGCGCTGGTGGTGCCGATCGAGATCCGGCGGGTCCACCACGGCCGCTACGGCAGCCGGGTCCAGCTGGAGCTGCCGCCGATCGCCGACGGCTACGGGGTGGCGACCTTCGCCGAAGCCACGATCGGGCGCAGCTTCGTCCGTCGGGGGCGCCGGGTCGGCTACTTCGACGCGAGCTGCGAGGGAGGCCGGCTGCAGGTGCACGGCACCCTCTCCTTCACCAACGGCGACCTCGCCCCGGCCACCTTCGTGACGCCGTGCCGCAGCCCTGGATGATCCCCGCCGGCGCCACGTCGGCGGGGCCGCGCCGGCCGGGCGCCGCCACCCGCCGCTTCCTATACTTGCCTGTCCCGGGCCGTTAGCTCAGTTGGTAGAGCAGGAGACTCTTAATCTCAAGGTCGTAGGTTCGAGCCCTACACGGCCCATCGGGCCTTCGCGCCGCAAGGGCGGCGGGGGCGCTATTCCCCGAGGGAGCTGCCGCCGAGGCCCCCGAGGGGGTTTTCGAGGCCTTCCTTGCCCGCGGCGCCCCCGGCAGCCTTGTTGGCCTGTTCCTGTTCCTTCAGTTTCTTCTGCAGTTCCCTGGCCCGTTTTTCGTATTCCTGCATCTGGTTTTCGATGCTTTCGCGTTCGAACTTGTCTTTCGCGAGGGCGATCGCTTCGGCTTCGCTCTTCTTGGCGGCCTTGTAGTCGAACGAGAAGTACCGGTAGATGGCCAGCGTGGTCAAGGCGTTGATCGAGGGGCGCTGCTCGGCGTAGATCTGCTGCGCGTCGGCCGCGCCCTTGATGTTGGCTTCGAATTCTCCGGTCGACGACGCTTCCGCCAGGGTTGCGAGGATCGGCGCGATCACCTGCGCCAGCGCCGGGCTGGGTTCCTTGGTCGCTTTCAGATAGTCCGACCAGGCTTCACTCGCCAGCTGGTACTGCTGGATCGTCTCGGTCGTGTACACGGTCTGCCCTTCGGGGCCTTCTTCGACCGAGCCGGTGCCGGCGTTGATCCGCGCCCTGGTCAGAGCCGCCAGCAGTTCCTCGTCTTCGGGGGATTTGCGCAGTTTCGCCTCGAGCCGTTCGGCCTGTTCTTCGTAGGGCTGCGCGGCGCTGCTCGAGCCGCCGCCGCCGTTGCCGAGCAGCGCGTTGATGTTGACCGGGCCGACGACGAGGAAGAGGCTGAGGCCCATCAGCAGCGCCAGCGCCGCGTAGACGACTTTGATCACGACGCCGCGACGCCCGCGGATGTCGAAGACCATTCTGTGCTCTTTGCCGCCCGACGCCATCTCCCTCGCTCTCTACTCCTGCGGCGAGGGCTGCGCCACGCCGGTCGACTGACGCGTTCTGCCGAGGACCTTCGCGATCAAGATACTCAACTCGAAGAGCAGGAGGAGCGGCACCATCTCGAGGATCATCGAGATCGGGTCGACCCCTGG
This sequence comes from Syntrophothermus sp., assembly GCA_050259155.1. Taxonomy (GTDB): domain Bacteria; phylum Actinomycetota; class Thermoleophilia; order Solirubrobacterales; family 70-9; genus VAYN01. The sequence goes on along the minus strand of JBLNAC010000320.1, from coordinate 1,255 downwards.
CAGCGCCGCGGCGATCACGGCGATCGCCAGGTAGGCGTAGCGGCGGTTGCGGGAGATCTGCTCGACGCTGACGATGCCCAGGCGGGTGATCGCCAGGATCACCAGCGGCAGCTGGAAGACCAGCGCCCCGGCCAGCATCGTCATCGAGAAGAAGCTGTAGTAGTCCCGGGCGCGGACCTGGATGTTGAACTGGCTTTCGTTGAAGCCCAGCAGGAACTTGACGGCGGCCGGCATCACCACGAAGTAGGCGAAGGCGATGCCGGCGAGGAACAGCGCCGGGAACAGCAGCAGGATCGGCAGCACCACCCGCTTCTCTTCGGGGCTGAAGGCCGGAAGGACGTAGGCGTATAGCTGGTATAGGAGGATCGGCAGGGAAAGCACGATCGCCCCGTAGGCGGCGACGGTCACCGTCGTCGTGAACGGCTCGGTGACGCTGAAGGTGATCAGCTTCTTGTGCCCTTCGGGCAGCGGCCCGCCGGCGATTTCGAGCAGCAGGTGGTTCTGCCAGAAGCAGAGCGCGAGCGCGACGCCGAAGACGACGATGCAGACGATCAGCCGGGCGCGGAGCTCGTCGAGGTGCTCTACGAGGCTGAGGCGATCCTCATGGGAGACCGCCCTGACGCGGCGCGGCATCCCAGGGGGCCTCAGCCGCGCTTCTCGTGAGCGACCTCGGACTCGGTTGGCTCAGCGGGCGGCGCGGTCGTCTGCGAGGCGCTGATCGCTTTCACGTCGTCCTCGTCGTCACCCTTCTTCTCCCCGGTCACGGTCTCTTTGAACTCGCGGATGCCGCGGCCGAGGCTGTTGCCCAGCTCCGGCAGCCGTTTCGGGCCGAACACGATCAGGGCGATGATGAGGACGATGGCGATCTCTAGGGGGCCGATGTTTCCAAGCATCTCCACCATGGTAACGAGGTGCGGGGGCCCGCGGACCCGGCTGGGCGAAGGATTTCGCTACCTGGTAGTGGGATTTCCGGGGGTGGGCGTCGAATAGTGCGGATCAAGCTCGCCCTTGAGGGGTTCGATAAGGACAGCGATGAGCGATCCGGGCCGAAACAGCACCAAGGCGACCGCCGAGCTTCACATCTGCCCCCGCTGCGGGTCGAGCCTCGTCCAGCCCACCGCCTGGGAGCAGGCGGGCGACCGCGCGCACTGGCGGATCTGGCGCCGGTGCCCGGAGTGCGAGTGGCGCTGCCAGAGCGTCCATGCCGAGGCCGAGATCGACGCCTTCGACGAGCAGCTCGACCTCGGCGCGCACG
>JBLNAC010000319.1:0-3773 GCA_050259155.1 Syntrophothermus sp. | reverse complement strand
GCGCGAGCTTGCCGGCCAGGATGCGACCTTCGCCGAGCGGGACTCGGTCGAACGCGCCGTCCGCGACCTGGTCGGCGCCGGGCTCCTCCATCGCAGCGACGGCCTAGCGATCCCGACCAGGGCTGCGGTCCGCTTCAGCGAGCTGCTCGATCGCTGATCGCGAGGTGGGCGAACGGGGTCCGCAGCCGCTCGCCGAGCTCGGCGGCCGCGACGGCCGCCTGCGGGTCCCGCTCGTCGTCGCCGGTGATCAGCATCACCTCGGTCGCGGCGAACTGCCCGACGGTGTCCTCGACCGCCTGGACCAGGTCCTCGTCGCCGACCCGAGCCTCGGCCTCGACCCCGGCCGCCGCCAGCGAGGCGATGCTGATCACCAGGCTCTGCTGCGCCCGGCGTCGGGCCCCCTCGACGTCCGAGGCCCAGCGATCGAGGAAGCCGGAGCGGGCCGGGGCGAGGACCAGCACCTCGGCCGGGCCGCCGGCCTCTCCGCCGGCGGCGTCGCGGGCCACCCGCTCGATCGCCGCCGGGTCCTCGAGCGGCAGGGTCACGACCACCAGCAGCCGGCGCCCGGAGGCGGCGGAGGGCGCCGTCCCGATCGCCTCCCGCGGGCGGGCCCGGACGGCGAGGAAGACGATCGCGACGCCGGCCAGCGCTCCCACGGCGACGCCTACGCCGGGCCCGCCGAGGAGGAAGGCGGCGACGGTGGGCACGGCGATCGCCGCGACCACCAGGGGTAGCTTCCAGGGAGTCAAGTCAGGAGCCCAGCGGCGCGGCGGCCTCGGGAGTGGCGACGACGAAGGAGAAGCTCTCCTCGATGTACAGGTGCACCGACTCGGCGTCGTGGTGGCTGTAGCCGATCGAGAGGTCCTGCCCCGACTCGAACAGGAAGTCGCCGCCGCGCAGGCTGACCACGACCCCGCCCGTGACCCCCGGCGCCCAGACGATCGGGCCCTCGAGGATCTTCGCCAGGTGGTCGCGCAGCGGGTAGCCGCCGTGCTCGGCGGTCTCGATCACGCGGGTGTACTCGTCGGGCCCGAGAGCCAGCCCGTAGGGACCCTCCACCCCTCCCTGGCGGATCGCCTCGACCGCGCGCGCGACGGCCCGCGGGTACTCCTCAGCCGAGGCGCCGAGCGGCTCGGCCTCGATCGGCGAGCTCGCGGCGATGCCCTCGATCCCCGCCTCCGACCAGCCGTGGAAGACGGCGACGTTCTCGCAGACCGCGATCCTCCTGGCCGCCTCATCGAGCGGCGCCAGCTCGACGTCGACCGCGCCACGGTCGCCGTCGCGCAGCTCCGAGCGCGAGATCGCGAAGCCCGCCCGCAGCTCGACCAGCGGCAGCACCCGCCGCCGCAGGGCGCTGACGCCGCCGCCGTCCGGGGCGGCGACCGGCTCGACCCGGCCGAGGTTGGTCGCCGAGTGGTCCCATCCGCGCGGGCCCGAGAAATCGACCAGGCGGCGGGCCGCCAGCGGCCCCCGCAGGCGCTCGCGCGCCTCCTCGTCGAGCAGCTGCCAGGAAGCATCGGAGATGGGCGCCTGGCGGCGCAGGAGATGGCTCACTGCCGCTCTCCCTTCAGGCTGCCGATGCCGAGGGACTCCCCCACTCCGGCCTGCCGGGCGTCGTCGGGCTCTCCATCGGAGGCCGCCTCGGCGGCCTCGCCGTGCTCGACGATGTCTCCGTCCCGGAAGAGGACGCCGGCGGCGATCTGGCGCCAGCGCGGCGTCCGCCGCAGGAGGAACTCGAGATTCATCGCGAAGTGCTTGAACTCCTCGCCCTGGGCGTCGGCCATGATCGCCCGCGCCTCGGGATCGGGCTCCAGCGAGAGGCGCTGCTGGTACCAGCCGATCGCCTGGGACTCCTCTTCCAGTGAAGCGCAGATCCGGGCGAAGGTGCGGGTCTCCGCGGAGAGCTCATCCGGCGGCTCGTGGTACTGGTCGAATCCCATCTCGTCTCCTTCGGGCGCGGCGTTGCAGGGGATCGCCCCGAGGTTAGCCCCCTACCCACGCCCCGCATCGGAAAACGAAGCCGTGATTGACCAACGCCCCGATCGGGAAAAGGAGGCTCGTGGAGGCGACTGGAGCGCAGGCCCGGCGCGGCACGATCGAGACCGAGGTTCCGTCCCGGCTCGACCGGCTGCCCTGGTCGCGGTTCCACTGGCTGGTGGTGATCGGCCTGGGCACCGTCTGGATCCTGGACGGGCTCGAGGTGACGATCGTCGGCAGCGTCGGCGACCGGCTCACCGAACCGGGCAGCGGCATCGCCCTCGACGCCAGCCAGATCGGGACAGCCGCCGCGTTCTACGTGGGCGGGGCCTGCCTCGGTGCGCTCTTCTTCGGTCAGCTCACCGATCGCTTCGGGCGCAAGAAGCTGTTCCTCGTCACCCTCGGGCTCTACATCGCGGCGACGGTAGCCACCGCCTTCTCCTTCGCCGCCTGGTACTTCTACGCCGCCCGCTTCTTCACCGGCGCCGGGATCGGCGGCGAGTACGCGGCGATCAACTCGGCGATCGACGAGCTGATCCCGGCACGCGTCCGCGGACGGGTCGACCTGATCATCAACGGCAGCTACTGGCTCGGCGCCGCGGGCGGGGCCCTGGCGGCGGTCTTCTTCCTCGACACCGCCCTGTTCGCGGCCGACTTCGGCTGGCGACTGGCCTTCGGGATCGGCGCCGCTCTCGGCGTCGGGATCCTGATCGTCCGCCGCAACGTCCCCGAGAGCCCCCGCTGGCTCTTCGTCCACGGTCGTGAGAAGGAGTCGGAGCGGATCGTCGCCGAGATCGAGGAGGGGGTCGAGGAAGACACCGGCCAGGCGCTCCCCGAGGTCGACGACTCGATCACCGTGCGGCCGCGCGAGCGGATCCCCTTCCGCGAGATCGCCCGCACCGCCCTCTCGCGCTATCCGCGGCGAACCGCGCTGGGGCTCGCCCTGTTCGTGGGCCAGGCCTTCCTCTACAACGCCGTCACCTTCGACCTCGGCACCCTGCTGGGGGAATTCTTCGAAGTCGGCTCCGGCACGATCCCGCTCTACATCGCGCTCTTCGCGGTCTCCAACTTCGCCGGGCCGCTGACCCTCGGCCGCCTCTTCGACACGGTGGGCCGCAAGCCGATGGTCGCCGGGACCTACCTCGTGGCGGCGGCGCTGACGGCGGTCCTCGGCGCCCTCCTGCTCGGCGGCGGGCTGACGACATGGTCGTTCATGGCCTTCGTGATGGCGATCTTCTTCGTCGCCTCGGCCGGGGCCAGCTCCGCCTACCTGACCGTCTCGGAGATCTTCCCGATGGAGACGCGGGCGCTGTCGATCGCCTTCTTCTACGCCGTCGGAACCGCTGCCGGCGGCATCGCCGGGCCGCTCCTCTTCGGCCATCTGATCGCCAGCGGCAGCCTCAACCAGGTCGCGATCGGGTTCCTCGTCGGCGCGGTCGTGATGGCGGTCGGCGGGATCGCCGAGCTCGCCTTCGGCGTCGGGGCCGAGCAGCGCCAGCTCGAGGAGATCGCGGAGCCGCTGACCGCCGAGGGCGCCGAGCAGGCCTCCGAGCCGGGCGCGCCGGAACGGCCGCGGCGCCCGCTGCGGCCCGCCGAGCGCTTCCGGCCCGGGCCCGGTCCCCTTTCCTCGGCGCGGGCGATGTCGGTGAGCGGCCCGCACCCCGTGGTCCCGCTAGACCGCGAGGTCGAGGTGATCGCGCAGGCGCTGCAGGAGCGGGGCAGCGCCTCCCACCGCGAGCTGTCGGGGCGCGTCGGCGGCCGCTACTGGGGGCCGGGGAGGCTCTCGGCGGCGCTGC
>JBLNAC010000318.1:0-2810 GCA_050259155.1 Syntrophothermus sp. | reverse complement strand
GGAGATCCGGGCCGAGCTGCCGCAGGTGGCGGTGCTGGTCCTCTCCCAGTACGTCGAGGTCGCCTACGCCCGCGAGCTCCTGGCCGAGAGCGCCGAGGGCCTCGGCTACCTGCTGAAGGACCGTATCTCCGACGTCGAGGCGCTCACCGACGCCGTCCACCGCGTCGGCGGCGGCGGCTCGGCGCTCGACCCCGAGGTCGTGTCGCAGATGCTCGGCCGCCACCGGGGTGAGGACCCGCTCGAGGAGCTGACCGCGCGGGAGCGCGAGGTCCTGGCCCTGATGGCGGAGGGCCGCTCCAACGCGGCGATCGCGGAGGAGCTGGTGGTGACCGAACGCGCGGTCGAGAAGCACGTCACAGGCATCTTCGCCAAGCTCGAGCTGCCCGCGAGCGGGCAGGAGCACCGGCGGGTGCTCGCCGTCCTCGCCTACCTCGACGCGCCGGAGCACCGCTCGGCCGGTTGAGCTGGTGGCCGCCGAATCCTCACGCCCGCCGCGCGTGACCGGCATCTCGGAGCTGGTCCTCGAGGTTGCCGACATCGAGGCCTCGCGGGCCTTCTACCGGGATCTCCTCGGCCTCGAGGAGACGCTGCTCGGGGAGCGGCGCGACGGCCGCTACTGGTACCTGGTCGGCGAGTCGGCGCGCCTCGGCATCTGGACGGAGCAGATCGGGATCGCCGGCGGCCGCGGCGGCGCCCACGTCCACTTCGCCTTCAACGTCGCCGACGCCGAGATCGACGTGATCAGGGCGCGGATCGAGGCCGGCGGCGGCGTCGTCGAGGGGCCGATCCAGCTCGGCCCCGGCCGCGCGATATACGTCACCGACCCGGACGGCAACGTGGTCGAGTTCTGGTCCCAGGACATGGCCGAATACACGGCCGGCGCCCGCGGGGGGGCCTGACCAGGCAGGTCGAGGACGGACGAGGGAGCGCGATCCGCACGTGACCGAGCGCCGAGACGCGCGGTCAGGTCCCGGCGCGCATTCCGTCGAGGTCGCGGCGCAGCTCTCGCAGCTCGTCCCTGATCCTGGCGGCCTCCTCGAAGCGGAGGTCGTCGGCGGCGGCGAGCATCTCCTCCTCCAGCGCGACGATCGTCCTCTCCAGCTCCGCCGGGTCGGCGAACTCGTCGCCGCGGCGACGGCGGCGCCGCGCCGGCGCCCGGTCCTCCATCGCCAGGAACTCGCTCATCTCGGAGATGCCCTTGCGGACCGTCGCGGGTGTGATCCCGTGCTCCTCGTTGTACGCGAGCTGGATCGCGCGGCGGCGGTCGGTCTCGCGGATCGCGGCGCGCATCGCGTCCGTCTCGCGGTCTGCGTACATGAGGACGCGGCCGTTTACGTTGCGCGCAGCGCGGCCGATCGTCTGGACGAGGCTGGTCTCGCCGCGCAGGAAGCCCTCCTTGTCGGCGTCGAGGATCGCGACCAGCGAAACCTCGGGCAGGTCGAGGCCCTCGCGCAGCAGGTTGACCCCGACGAGCACGTCGTACTCGCCGAGGCGCAGGTCGCGGACGATCTGGATCCGTTCCAGCGTGTCGACCTCGGAGTGCAGGTAGCGCACCCTGACCCCGTACTCGAGCAGGTACGCGGTCAGGTCCTCGGCCATCTTCTTCGTCAGCGTCGTCACCAGCACCCGCTCGCCCGCCTCCGCCACCCGCCGGGCCTCGTTCATCAGGTCGTCGATCTGGTTCCTCGTCTCGCGCACCTCGATCTCGGGGTCGACGATCCCGGTCGGGCGCACGATCTGCTCGACGATCCGGCTCGACTCGGCCTTCTCGAACAGGCCCGGCGTCGCCGACACCATCACCATCTGGCTGACCCGTTCCAGGAACTCGTCGAACTTGAGCGGCCGGTTGTCGATCGCCGAGGGCAGCCGGAAGCCATAGTCGACCAGCGTCTGCTTGCGGGAGCGGTCCCCCTCGTACATGCCGCCGATCTGGGGGATCGTCTGATGTGACTCGTCGACGAAGACGACGAAGTCCGGCGGGAAGTAGTCGATCAGCGTGTGCGGCGGCGTGCCGGGCGCGCGGCCGTCGAGGATCCGCGAGTAGTTCTCGATCCCCGAGGTGAAGCCGAGCTCCCTCAGCATCTCGATGTCGTAGGCGGTCCGCTGCCGCAGCCGGTGAGCCTCCAACTGCTTGCCTTCGGACTCCAGCTCGGCGGTGCGAGACTCGAGCTCGGCCCGGATCTCCTCCACCGCCCGCTCCAGCGTCTCGTCCCTGGTCACGTAGTGGGACGCCGGCCAGACCGAGACGTGGTCGATCTCGTCGAGCACCTCGCCGGTGAGCGGGTCGAAGTGCTGGATCGCCTCGATCTCGTCGCCGAACAGCGCGATCCGGTAGGCGGACTCCGCGTAGGAGGGCATGATCTCCAGCACCTCGCCGCGGACGCGGAAGGCGCCGCGCCCGAGCACCGAGTCGTTGCGCTGGTACTGCATCTTCACCAGCTTGCGCAGCACCTCGTCGCGGGCGATCGTCCTGCCGACCTGGAAGAGCTGCATCTTTTCGTTGTAGACCTGCGGCGAGCCGATCCCGTAGATGCACGACACCGAGGCGACGATGATCACGTCGCGACGGGCGAAGAGCGCCGCCGTCGCCGCGTGCCGCAGCCGGTCGATCTCGTCGTTGATCGAGGAGTCCTTCTCGATGTAGAGGTCCTGCGCCGGGACGTAGGCCTCGGGCTGGTAGTAGTCGTAATAGGAGACGAAGTACTCGACCGCGTTGTCGGGGAAGAACTCGCGGAACTCGTTGCACAGCTGCGCCGCCAGCGTCTTGTTGTGGGCGATCACCAGCGCCGGCCTCTGCACCTCGGCGATCG
>JBLNAC010000317.1:0-3609 GCA_050259155.1 Syntrophothermus sp. | reverse complement strand
GGCTTGCCGGCCCGCGCTTCCCTGCGGCGCTGCGCCTCTTCCTTCCGCTGCTGGCGCTGCGCCTCGCGCTGGACGCGCTGCTGCTCGCGTTCGCGTTTGCGCCGGTCCCGCGCCGACTCCGGCGCCTTGCCGGCGGCGGGGCCGGGCGGCGCGCCGGCCGCCGGAGGCGGCTGTGACGCGGCTGCGCCCACCGCCGCCATCTCGGTCGTCGTCGCGCCGGCCGCCGCGCTCGCGGCGGGCGGCGCCGCCGCTTCCTGACCGGCCGCCGGCGAGGGCGGTGCGGGCTGAGGCGCTGCCGCGGCCGGCTGCTTGTCCTTCTTCTCGCGTTCGCGTCGCCTGCTCACGACCACGATCAGGAGGAGCAGGAGAATCGCAACCCCCAGCGCGGCGATGAAGACGCCGGTGTGGTCGCTGACGTAGTTGCTGACCTTTTCCGGGAACGAGTCTGCGAGAGAGAGAGCGTTGGCCATCGTTCCTTCATCGTTGCATGCCGTGCGGCTGATGCAACCCTGCATGGACGCTTGCGCCGGACCGACGTCCGAGCCCGGCGGCGTCAGCGCATCCGGCCCTTGAACTCCCGCTCGACCTCGCGGCGCACGTCGCGGTCGGCGATCTCGCGGCGGCGATCGCGGCCCTCCTTGCCGCGCGCCAGCGCCAGCTCGACCTTGGCCCGGGGTCCCTTGAAGTAGATCCGGACCGGGATCAGCGTCAGCCCCCGCTGAGCCGTCTTCCCCACCAGCCGCTCGATCTCGTCCCTGTGCAGGAGCAGCTTGCGCGGCCGTTCGGGTTCGTGGGCGTCCGCCGTCGCGTGCTCGTAGGGGGGGATGTGGAGCTTGCGCAGCCAGACCTCGCCGTCCTCGACGACCGCATACGCGTCGGTCATCTGCGCCTTGCCGCTGCGCAGCGCCTTCACCTCCGAGCCGGTGAGGACGATCCCGGCCTCGATCTTCTCGATCAGCTCGAACCGGTGGCGCGCGCGGCGGTTGGTGACGACGTCGCCCGAGGCCGGCGGGCGCCTCTTCGCCTTTGCCTTGGCCATCTCAGGCCTCCACCGGCTCCAGGTCGACACGCCCTCGCGGGGCGTCGACCCCGGTCACCCGGACCTCGAGCGGATCTCCGAGGCGCAGCGTGCGCGCGCCCCCGCCGCGGCCGACCAGCGCCACCTCGGCCCGATCGAGCTCGTACCGCTCTCCCGGCAGCCGCCGCGCCGGAACCATCCCCTCGTAGACGTCGCCGAGCTCGCCGCGGAAGCCGACGAACGCCCCGGCCCTGATCACACCCGAGATCTCTCCCTCGAAGGCGGCGTCCAGACCCCGCTCGGCCAGCTCGCGCTCAAGCAGGAAGGCGGCGCAGACGTCGTCGGCGTCGCGCTCGATGTGCGCCGACTCGCGCTCGCGGGCCGAGCACTCGGCGGCGACCTCGCGCGCCTCGCGCAGCCTCGGAGCGTCCTCGTCCTCCCCCAGCGCGGCCAGCAGGGCGCGATGGACGAGGAGGTCGGGGTAGCGGCGGATGGGCGACGTGAAGTGCGTGTAGGCGTCGCTGCCCAGCCCGGCGTGGCCGGTGTTCCGCTCGCTGTAGTAGGCCTGCTTCAGGGACCTGAGCACGAGGGAGGTATACGCCTCCAGGCCGTGTCCGCGCCGGGCGGCCTCGCGCCGCGCCAGCCGGCTCGCCTCGGCGGCGACTTCGCCGGCGGCTCGCGGAGCCAGGCCCTGCCCCAGCGCCGGCGTCGGCACGCCGAGTGCGGCGAGCTGTTCGAGGAGGTGCTCGATCCGCGGCGGGTCGGGCTGGGGATGGACGCGGTAGATGGTGGGTACCCGGCGGGAGGCCAGAGTCCCGGCGACCTGCTCGTTGGTCATGACCATCAGCCGCTCGATCAGCCGGTGGGCCTCGGTCTGGGCGACCGCGGTGGCGCCGGTCACGTTGCCGCCGGCGTCGAAGCGGAACTCCGGCTCGAAGGACTCGACGTCAAGGCTCGTCGTGCCTCGGTGCTCGCCGAGTGCGGCGGCGATGTCGCGGGCCGCGGCGAGCGGTTCGGCGACCGCCTCCGGAGGCCACGCCCGCCCGGCGAAGATCGCGTCGAGCTGGTCGTAGTCGAGGCGGGCGTCGGAGCGGATGCGGCTGCGGTAGAAGCGCGAGGAGAGGGGCCGCCCGTCCTCGTCCAGCTCCACCTCCGCCGTCACCGCCAGGCGCTCGACGCCCGGGGACAGGCTGCAGGCGTGGCTCGAGAGCGCATGGGGGAGCATCGGCTCGACCGCGCCGGGCACGTAGGTGCTGTTGCCGCGCATCCGGGCCTCCAGATCCAGCGGCGAGCCGGGGCGGACGTGGGCGGCGACGTCGGCGATGTGGACCCAGACACGGGCCCCGGGGCCCTCCCGCTGCGCGGAGACCGCGTCGTCGAAGTCGCGCGCGGTCGCGGGGTCGACCGTGAAGGTCGCCAGCTCGGTGAGGTCGCGGCGCCGGCCGGGCTCCCCCTCGGCCCGCTCGGCGGCGCGAGAGGCCTCCACCTCGAGGGACGCCTTGAAGCCGCGGAAGCCGAGTCGTTCGCGGAGCAGCGCCTCGACCGCCTGGCGCGCCGTGGGAGGCGGCCGTCGGCCGCCGCGCCCGCCGCCGCGGCCGCTCAACCGCCGACCCGGCCCGCGAGCACTTCGAGTGCCCGCTGCTTCGCCTCGTCAGGCCTGGTTTCCGGGTTGTCGGCGACCCTGACCTGCGGGCGGATGCCGTTGGTGCGGGCGAGGTTTTCCCCGGTGGGGGTGAAGTACTCGCCGACGGTCAGCTTCAGCGCGCCGCCGTTGGCGAGGTCCTTCTCCTCCTGGAAGACCCCCTTTCCGAAGGAGCGGGTGCCGACCACGGTCGCGCCGCCGTCGTCCTCCAGCGCGGCGGTCAGGATCTCCGCCGCCGAGGCGGTGTTGCCGTCGATCAGGACGGCCAGTGGCAGCTCGCTCATCCGTCCCCCGCCGGTCTTGTGGACGCTTTCGCCCTGCGTCCGCGACCGGGTCGTCACCACGACTTCGCCTTCCGGCAGGAAAAGGGCGGCGCTCTGGACGGCCTCGTCGAGCAGGCCTCCGGGGTTGCCGCGAAGGTCGAGGACGATTCCTTCCGCGCCTTCGGCTTCGACCTTGCGCACCGCCCTCGCCAGCTGCTGATGGGCCTCTTCGCTGAAGCTGAGCATGCGGATGTAGCCGACCTTGCGGCCGTCGACGGTCTTCACCTGGCTGCTGACGTTCGGCAGCGTCACCTGCTCCCGGGTGAGCGTCTCCTCCCGCACCCTGCCCGTCTTCGCGTCGAGGACGCCGACGGTGACCTGCGTTCCTTCCGGGCCCTTGATCTTCGACACCGCGACTTCGCTGTCGACCCCGGCCAGCGACTCGCCTTCGACCGACACGATCGTGTCGCCGGCGACGATCCCGGCGCCGGCGGCCGGCGACCGGGGGAAGACCGCGACCACGTGCAGGCCCTTCTTCACCGGCACGATCGAGAGGCCGATGCCGGAGAAACGGCCTTCGATCTGCTCGTTGAACGCGGCCAGGCTCTGGGGGGAGAAGTAGTCCGAGAAGCGATCGTGGTGGCGGCGGCGCAGCTCCCTCACCATGCCCTGGAGGGAGGAGTTCT
>JBLNAC010000316.1:0-2924 GCA_050259155.1 Syntrophothermus sp. | reverse complement strand
TGATGACGGTCGCGCCCGGCTCGGTCGACACCGCCGCCTACCGGGCGATGTTCCCCGACACCTGGGAGGAGCGGCTGGCCGCCGCCGCCGCCTCCAACCCGATGGGGCGCGGGGTGACGGTCGAGGACTGCGCGGCGCTGGTCGAGAAGCTCGCCGACCCCGAGCTGGAGATGGTCCAAGGACAGACGATCACGACCGACGGCGGCGCGTCGCTGTGAGCCGGGCGACCGGTCGCGGGAGAGGAGCGAGATGACGGCTGGAAGGCTGGCGGGCAAGGTCGGATTGGTGACCGGGGCGGGCTCGGGGATCGGCCGCGCCAGCGCGCAGCGCTTCGGCCGGGAGGGCGCGCGGGTGGTGGTGGTCGACATCGACGCCGAGGCCGCGGCGGCGACCGCCGCCGGGATCGAGGCCGACGGCGGCGAGGCGCTCGCGGTGGCCGCCGACGTGGCCGACGACGGCGCGGTGCGAGAGATGGCCGCGGCGGCGCTGGAGCGCTTCGGCCGGGTCGACGCCCTCGTCAACAACGCCGGCATCCTCGACGACTACCTGCCCGCGGCGGATACGCCGGACGAGGTCTGGGAGCGGGTGATGGGGGTCAACCTCAAGGCCCAGTTCCTCACCTGCCGGGCGCTGATCCCGCAGATGCTCGAGAGCGGGGGCGGCGCGATCGTCAACGTCGCCTCGACCGCCGGGCTCAACGGCGGCAACGGCGGCGCCGCCTACACCACCTCCAAGCACGGGGTGATCGGGTTCACCCGCCAACTCTGCTTCGACTACGCGCGCCGGGGGATCCGCGCCAACGTCCTCTGCCCGGGCGCGGTGGAGACGGGGATGACCCACGAGATCTTCGCCTCCGGCGACGCCGAGGTGATGAAGGCGGTCGAATCGGCGCCGATCGGGCGCTGGGCCCAGCCCGAGGAGCTGGCCGCGGCCGTCCTCTTCCTGGCCAGCGACGAGGCCTCCTTCGTCAACGGCGCCGTCTACGTCGTCGACGGCGGCTTCGACTCCAAGTAGAGACAGAAAGGGACCAGAACCATGGACAAAGCGGCCTTCGCCAACTCCTACTCACTGCCGATCGGCCCGGGCAGCATGTACGGGCCGCCCCCGTACCTCTATCGCGGCGTCGAAGACTGCTTCATCGTCTACGAGGCCGACCGCGCGGGCGTCGAAGAGCTGCTGCCGCCGGGGCTGGAGATCGCCGACGAGGTGCCGACCTGCATCGCCTGGGCGCGCTGGGTCCCGTTCTCGACCTTCGGCGCCTACCACGAGGCCTACATCATGATCCGCGCCAACTTCGGCGACACGACGTACATCTACCAGCCGTTCATCTTCGTCGACAACGAGATCCCGCTCGGCGCCGGCCGCGAGATCTGGGGGTACGCCAAGAAGCTCGCGGTCTTCGAGCGCAACTGGGGCGGCGACGGAGCCCCCTTCGGCGAGCAGATGGTGTTCACCGTGGAGCGGCCCAAGGGGCAGCGGATCATGACCGCGACGATGGTCGCCGACCGCCTCGCCGACCCGGCCGAGCTCGAGGACACGCCGGTGCTCTCGACCCGGATCATCCCCAACTCGGAGGCGGGCAAGCCGCCCTCGGTCGCCGAGCTGGTCCGCCTCGACGTGCCGGCGACCCTGCACAAGGCGCAGGACGGCACCCACAAGCTGTTCGCCGGGCGCGGCTCGCTGACGATGGACACCGTCTCCTCGGTCGACCCCTGGCACCTGCTGGCGCCGAAGCGGATCATCGAGTGCTACTTCGGCGTCTACGACTTCGACCTTCCGCACGGCAAGGTGATCCACGACTACCTCGAGGACGAGGAGATGTGGCGGTAGCCCACCTGCGGCTGTTCCTTTGCGTCGCTATTCGACGCTAAGGAACAGCTGGGCGGGAGATCGAGTCGCCGAAGGCGTCGACGAAGACCGTCTCCTCGACCGGGAGGCGGGTGAGGCGGCGGGGGAAGCCCTTCGCCGGGTAGCCGGCGACGACGTGGGCGGCGGTCAGGTAGCCCTCTGGTATCCCGAGCAGCTCCTTGACCGCCGGCTCGGACGCCACCAGCAAGGTCGTGATCGTCGTCGCCACCCCCTCCGTCCGCAGCGCGATGCAGAGGTTCTGGACGTAGGGGTAGATCGAGGCGCCGCCGACTACCGACGGTCGCCCGAGCTCGAGGTCGGTGATGTGGAGGGCGGCGATCCTCGCGCAGACGACGATGATCAGCGGATGGCTGCCGAGGCTCTCGGCGAAGGCGTTCGCGTCGAGCAGCGCCCGTCGCGCCGAGGAGTACTCGCCGAGCTCCCGGGTGCCGCTCTCGGCGGCCTCGAAGTATGCCCGCCAGGTGGGGAGGTAGAGCTCGGCGAGGCGCTGTTTCTTGGCGGGGTCGCGGACGACGACCAGGCGCACCGGCTGGCGGTTGCCTCCCTGGGGCGCGAAGCGGGCGGCCTCCGCTGCCCTGCGGACGACCTCGTCGGGGACGTCCTCGGGGCGGAAGAACCGGGTCGAGCCGATCGTCCGCATCGCCTCCAGCGCGTCCATGAGGCCATCTTCGCAGTCAGCTCGAGGACAGGCGGCGGAGTCCGCGCTGCGCCTTGGAGAGGTTCCCGGACGCCAGGCGCCACTGACGTTGCAGCTCGGCTTCGATCGAGACCGACTGGCAGCTCGGCGCTTCGACGCAGTCGGTCCAGCTGTTGGCGGCGGCGATGTAGCGGTTGAGGGCCCGCTCGCCGGGCGTCCCAGCAGCCCGAAGGCAGGAGAGCGCGAGGGCGTCGACCGGGATCCGCCGGTAGGCGCGCTCGATCGCCTTCACTTCGGCGACGTAGCCCTCGTAGTCGAGGCCGCCGACGAGGTTGCTCCGCAGCCGCGCCATCGAGCCGACGAAGTCCCCCAGCTGCGCCTCGCAGTCGCCGGCCCGATGGCGCGGCTGCGGAGCAAC
>JBLNAC010000315.1:0-3710 GCA_050259155.1 Syntrophothermus sp. | reverse complement strand
CAGCCGGCCTGTAAGCCGGGTTCTGTCTGGAGGTCTCCCTCCGCGACGGCCATTCGTCTGGGACGCCCATTGCTGGACGCCTCGAGCAACCAACCCGGGCGGCGGGTCTGGAAACGGACTTTGGCGCCACTTTTGCAAGCGCGCCCGGCCGCCCCTATTTGGTCTTGCTCCCGGTGGGGTTTGCCCTGCCGCCGACGTCGCCGCCGGCGCGGTGCGCTCTTACCGCACCCTTTCACCCTTACCCGGCAAGCCGGGCGGTTTGCTTTCTGCGGCACTTTCCCTGGGGTCGCCCCCGGCGGCCGTTAGCCGCCACCGTGTCTCCATGGAGCCCGGACTTTCCTCCACCGGGCTTGCATGATGGGCCACAGTTACCCGCACTCCCGACAGCGGCCGTCCGGCCGGCTGGTAGGAAGGAATAAGGGCGCGCGCGGGCTTCGCGTCAAGGGCCATCGAACAAGGCTGCGACATGGCTTAATTTACGCCCTACATGAGCGAAATCTCCCCTCAACACGAGTGAACTGTGAGTGAATTGCGCCCGACATTAATTTTCGACGGCGACTGCGGGATCTGCCGCACCTGGGTCGACTACTGGGGACAAGTGACGGACGAGCGCGTCGTCTACCGCCCCTACCAGGAGGCGGCGAAAGACTTCCCCCGCATTCCGCTCGACGAGTTCAAGCGCGCGATGCAGCTCGTCGAGCCGGACGGGAGCACCTACGCCGGCGCTGCGGCGACCTTCCGTCTGCAGACCTATGCGCCGGTGCGAACCTGGTGGTGGTGGCTTTACCGTTGCCTGCCGGGCTTCGCGCCCGTGAGCGAGGCGGCCTACTCGTTCCTGTCGAAACGCCGGGGGCTGCTTGCCGCCCTCACGCGCATCCTTTGGGGCCCGACGCTCGAGCCCGAATCCTACGCGCTCGTCTCCTGGCTGTTCCTGCGCGGGCTCGGCGCCATCTACGTCGCCGGCTTCGTCTCGCTGGCGGTGCAGATTTCTGGCCTCGTCGGCCACAACGGCATCACGCCGCTCGACCGTTACCTGCCCGCCGCGCATGGAGCCTGGGGCACCGCAGCCTACTGGCGCCTCCCCACACTCTTCTGGCTCGGTCAGAGCGACACCGCGCTCATCGCCGACGCGTGGATCGGCGCCGCGCTCGGCGCCCTCGTCATGCTCGGCGTGCTGGTGCGCCCCGCTCTCATCGCGCTGTTCGTGCTCTACCTCTCCTACACCTACGCCGGGCAGGTGTTCCTGAACTTCCAGTGGGACCAGCTCCTCCTCGAGAGCGGGTTCCTCGCGATCTTCTTGACTGGCGGCTCGCGCATTGTCGTATGGCTCTACCGCCTCTTGGTGTTCCGCTTCCTGTTTCTCGCCGGCGTCGTGAAGGTGATCTCCGGCGATCCCACCTGGCGCGAGCTCACCGCGCTCAAGTACCATTTTTGGACCGAGCCGCTGCCCACTCCCCTCGCCTGGTACGCCGCGCAGATGCCCGACTGGCTGCTCGCCGCGCTCACCGGGCTGACGCTCGTCATCGAGCTCGCCATCGTATTCATGATCTTCCTGCCGCGGCGTCCGCGTGCCATTGCCGGCCTCATGGCGATCGCGTTCCAGCTCGCGATCGTCCTCACCGGCAATTTCAACTTCTTCAACCTGCTGACGATCCTCCTCTGCCTCTTCCTGTTCGACGACAAGCAGCTCTGCCGCGTCCTTCCGCCGCCGCTCGCGGAGCGGATCAAGGCAGGGGCTCCGCAGCCGGGGAGGACGGCGACAGCGCTCGCTTGCCTGCTGGCGCTCGTCGCCATTCCCGTCGGGCTCGACATCATGGTCGAGCCGTTCACCAACCGCCATCTGCCGATCATCGGCCGGCTCACCGAGGCCATCGCACCCTATGCGATCGTCAACCCTTACGGCGTGTTCGCTACCATGACGACGACGCGGCCGGAGATCATCGTCGAAGGCTCGGACGACGGGCAGACCTGGCGCGAGTACGAGTTCCGCTACAAGGCCGGCCCGACCAACCGCACGCTCAAATGGAACATCCCGCACCAGCCGCGGCTCGACTGGCAGCTCTGGTTCGCCGCCTTCGAGGGGGCCGGTCAGAACCGCTGGATCGAGGGCCTGCTGCTCCGGCTGCTGGAGGGGAGCCCGCAGGTGCTGGCGCTACTCGCGAAGAACCCCTTCCCCGAGCACCCGCCGAGGTATGTGCGCGCGCTCCTTTATAATTACCGCTATTCCGATGCGGGCTTGCGGGCGCGCACCGGCGAGGTGTGGGCGCGCCGGCTCGAGGGCGTCTACTTCCCGCCGGTCAGCGTCGAGGATTTTTCGCCGGCGACGCGATAGGGGCGCGCTGCCCTGGAACCTCTCCCAGGGGGAGAGTGAATATACTCTTGCTCGTCCCTCCTGCTCGTCCACCTCCCCTTGGCCGGGTGGCAGCGGCGGCGCCAGGCCTCAGGGCGCATCGCTTGAAATGCGCGCCACAACAATGATAGCAGTCAGCCGACGCCATTGCCGACCATCAAAAACCGCGAGGAAGCGCTGCATATGAGTATTCTGTCTGCCTTCAAGTCCAAGCAGAACGGCCAGGCCTCCGCGGCCGATTACAAGCCAGCCACCACCCCTCAAACCTCCAATCCCAAAGTCTTGAAGTTCGTCGAGGAGGCAAAAGCCCTCTTCAAGCCGGAGCAGGTCGTGTGGTGCGATGGCTCCAAGGCTGAGTACCAGTGGCTGCTCAAAGCGCTCGTCGACGGCGGCACGGCGATCTGGCTCGACCCGGAGAAGCGGCCCAACTCCATCCTCGTGCGCTCCGATCCTGCCGACGTCGCCCGCGTCGAGGACCAAACCTACATCTGCTCCAATTCGAAGGACGACGCCGGCCCGACCAACAACTGGTTCGACCCGGCCGAGATGAAGGCGACGCTGACCAAGCTCTACGACGGAGCCATGGCCGGCCGCACCATGTACGTCGTGCCCTACTCCATGGGCCCCATCGGCTCGACCATCGCCGGCATCGGCGTCATGGTCACCGACAGCGCCTATGCCGTCGCCAACATGCACATCATGACCCGCGTCGGCAAAGACGTCTGGAAGGCGCTTGGCACTAGCGAAGACTTCGTGCGCGGCATGCACACCGTCGGCTACCCGCTCTCCACCCCGGCGACCGCGGACGTGCCGTGGCCCTGCAACAAGACCAAGTACATCTCGCACTTCCCGGAGACGCGCGAGATCTGGTCCTACGGCTCGGGCTACGGCGGCAACGCGCTCTTGGGTAAGAAGTGCCACGCGCTGCGCATCGCTTCCGTGAAGGCGCGCGATGAGGGCTGGATGGCCGAGCACATGCTCATCCTCAAGCTCACCAACCCCGAGGGGCGCGTGAAGTACATCGCCGCCGCCTTCCCCTCCGCGTGCGGCAAGACCAACCTCGCCATGGTGCAGCCGACCATTCCCGGCTGGAAGGCCGAGACCATCGGCGACGACATCTGCTGGATGAAGTTCGGCGCCGACGGGCGGCTCTACGCCATCAATCCGGAGACAGGCTTCTTCGGCGTGGCACCCGGCACCTCGGACGAGAGCAACGCCAATGCCATGAAGACGCTCTCCGCCAACAGCATCTACTCCAACGTCGCGCTGACCGACGACGGCGACGTGTGGTGGGAGGGCATGACGGAGGAGACTCCGGCCCACCTGACCGACTGGAAGGGCAACGACTGGACCCCGGAGT
>JBLNAC010000314.1:0-6536 GCA_050259155.1 Syntrophothermus sp. | reverse complement strand
CGGTGTTGTGCTCGGGCCCGGCCGGGTCGGCGTAGATCCAGCCGACGAAGTCCTTCTCCGGAGCGCTGACGCGGCCGTGGACGACGAGGTCCTTGCCGGGGAGGACGAAGGTGCAGATGGTCGGCGACTCCTCGATCCGCGCCGTGCGGATCGCGCCGAGGCCGCCGAGGCGGTGCGGCTCGCCGTCGAGCATCAGCATCCCCGAGGGGATCCAGGGGCTGACGCGGCCGGCGAGCCTGACCCGCGCGGCGCCGGCGTCGAAGTAGGTGCCGGGGGAATGGGTGAAGCCGGTGCCCTCGATCCAGACCCAGCGCTCGGCATGCTCGGAGCCCCAGTTGTGGCCGATCATCCCCGGCCACCCGGAGAGCTCCAGCGACTCGTCGTCGATGTCGAGCCGGCCCTCGAAGCGGGCGTTCGGGAACGGGGCGACGAACTTCGTCCGCGGCAGCGGCGCCTCGTACAGCCAGTCGGCCGGCAGGTACTTGCAGGGCCGGTCGTCGCCGTCGAAGTTGAAGGTCCAGGCGGCGCTGAGCGCCTCGGTGTCGACCGAGCCCTCGGCTCGCCGCGGCCCGATCTCGGCGTCGGCGACGCGGATCCACGACCCGGCCGGCGTCGACAGCTCGGCCGCCGGGACGGTCACCTTGGTCGCCCGCGGCCCCTCCCCCGCGCGGTCGAAGAAGCAGAACCAGATCGACGCGTTTGGCTCCTGCCCCGGCCGCTTGTGGACCGTGTGGCGGATCCAGACGCCGCGGCCGCCCCCCGGTTCGCAGGCCTTGATGTAGAAGCTCTCGTAGTGGCCCCGCCTGTCGGCGATGCGCGGGAACCGGGCGGCTTCGTCCATGCGGGGACCTTAGCCACGGACGTGACGCGACGGCTTCGCTAGGTTCGGGACGTGCGCGTCTTCCTCGCCGGAGCGAGCGGTGTGATCGGGCGGCGGCTGGTGCCCCTGCTGGTCGCCGACGGTCACCGGGTGGCAGGAATGACCCGCACTCCCGCCAAGGCCGGGATGCTGGGCGAGCTGGGCGCGGAGCCGGTGGTGGCCGACGTCTACGACGCCGCGGGGCTCCGCGACGCGGTCGTCGCCCACGCGGCCGACCTGGTGATGCACCAGCTGACCGACCTTCCGGACGAGCTCGAGCGAATCCCGGAGATGGGGGCCGCCAACTCGCGCATCCGCACCGAGGGCACGCGCAACCTGCTCGCCGCCGCCGAGGCCGCGGGCGCCCCGCGCTTCCTCGCCCAGAGCATCGCCTGGCGCCTCGAGGGCGGCGCCCACCGCCCGGTCGAAGAGCACGAGGCGATGGTCCTCGGCGCCGGCGGCGTCGTCGTCCGCTACGGCCAGTTCTGGGGACCCGGCACCTACCACGAGGAGGACCCCGGCGACAGCTGCCGGGTCCAGATCGACGAGGCCGCACGGCGGACGCTGGAGCTGCTCGAGGCTCCGAGCGGCATCTTCACCGTGGTCGACCGGTAGACCGATCAGACCTTGATGGTGACGACGTCGCCGTCCTCGACGACGTAGTCGCGGCCCTCGATCCGCAGCAGCCCCTTCTCGCGGGCGGGGACGTAGCCCCCGCAGTCGACCAGCTGCTCCCAGTCGATCACCTCGGCTTTGACGAACGCTTCCATGATCTCGGTATGGATCGTGGCCGCCGCCTCCAGCGCGGTGGCGCCGCGGCGCAGGGGCCGCGCCACCGCCTCCTTGTCCTCGCCGGCGGTGAAGAAGGTGATCAGCTCGAGCAGGTCGTAGGCGGCGCGGACCAGCCGGGCGAGCCCGGAGCCCTCGACGCCGTAGGAGGCGCGCATCTCCTCGGCTTCCTCGGGCTCGAGCTCGGCCAGCTCGCCCTCGATCCGGGCGCTGACCGCGACGACCCCGGCTCCCGCGCCCGCGGAGTGGGCGGCGACGGCCTCCGGCGGCTCGGCGTCGCCCTCGTCGACGTTGGCGACGTAGAGCACCGGCTTGCTGGTCAGCGCCTGCAGGTTGCGGGCCGCGTCCGGCGCCGCCTCGGGAACGGGGACCGAGCGCGCCGGACGGCCGGCGGCGAGCGCCTCGCGCACCGCCTCCAGCCACTCGAGCTCGGCGATCGCCTCCCGGTCGCCCGACTTCGCCCCCTTGCCGACGCGGCCGAGGCGGCGCTCGACCTGCTCGAAGTCGGCGAGGATCAGCTCGGTCTCGATCGTCTCGATGTCGGCGAGCGGGTCGACGCGGCCGTCGGGGTGCGGGACGCCGGTGTCCTGGTGGCAGCGGACGACGTGGCAGATCGCGTCGGTCTCGCGGATCGAGGCGAGGAACTGGTTGCCGAGGCCCTCCCCCTCCGACGCGCCCTTGACGAGGCCGGCGATGTCGTGGAAGTCGATCGTCGCCGGAACCAGCTCGGAGCTGCGGACCGTCCTCGCCACCGCCTCGAGGCGGTCGTCGGGGACCTGGGCGACGGCGACGTTCGGCTCGATAGTCGTGAACGGGTAGTCCCCGGTCTGGGCGCCCCCCTTGGTCAGCGCGTTGAAGAGGGTCGACTTGCCGGCGTTCGGCAGGCCCACGATTCCGACCTTCATGAAACGGCGCCTCCTCTGCTCCAGGGAGGGGCAAGAGAATCAGATATGGATTGCCCCTCCCTTCCGCGTCCGGGGGCGCCTTGGCGAGCGGTGCCCTCCCTTCCGCGTCCGGGGGCGCCTTGGCGAGCGGTGCCCTCGGCTCCGCGTCCGGGGGCAGCTTGGGCGGAAGTCGGGCTCACAGCGAGAGGGGGACGAGGAGGCCCAGGGCGACGCCCAGGATGGCCCCGGCGAGGACGTCGGACGGGTAGTGCATCCCCAGGTAGGGGCGGCAGAGCGAGATCAGGAAGGCGATGACGAAGGCGCCGGCGGTGGCCGGGTCGACCCGGTACATCGCCGTCGCCACCGCGAACGAGGAGAGGGCGTGGGCGGAGGGAAAGCTGAGCGAGCTGGGCGCGCCGCCCAGCGGCGGCAGGCCCTCCAGCACCGGCCGCGGCCGCTTCACCAGGAGCTTGATGCCGTAGTTGAGGACGATCGCGATCGGCGCCAGCGCGGCGCAGATCAGCCACGATTCGCGCCGCGAGGGGTCGATGAGCGCGAGCAGGACGCCGATCACGATCCAGACGAGCCCGTTGTTGCCCGCCTTGCCCAGCGCCTTCGCCGCGGCCTCGAGCCCCGGCGTATGCCAGTGGGTCCGCATCGTCCGCAGCAGTCTCAGGTCGAGGCTCTCCATCGGCGCAGCAGGATACGCGGCGGCGCTCGGTAAGAATTTGGCGATGGCCTCGGTCCCCGGCTACGTCCACACTCCCGGCCGCCACTGCGGCTCGACCGCGCTGCGCAACCTGCTTGCCTTCCACGGGGTCGAGATCAGCGAGGAGATGGCGTTCGGCCTCGGCGCCGGCGCCGGCTTCTACTACCTCAGCCTGGACGGCTCCTCGCCGAGCCGCTGGTTCAACGGGCGCACCGCGCGGCTGGAGGAGAGCTTCCGCGAGCTGACCGGAGCGCTGGAGCTGCGCACCTTCGGCGGCGACGACGAGGGCGCCTGGGAGGCGGCGCGGGCCGCGGTCGACGCCGGCCGCCCGGCGCTGCTGCTGACCGACATCTACCACCTCGACCACTACGGCAGCTCGGCTCGCTTCCCCGGCCACGCCGTCGTCCTCGCCGGCTACGACGACGAGGTCGCGCTGCTCTCCGACACGTCCTTCGAGGAGCTGCAGACGACGCGGCTGGAGAACCTGGCCCGCGCCCGCCACAGCGACCACCCCGCCTTCCGCATCGAGGGCCACATGTTCACCGTCGCCGCCGGCGTCGACCGCGCGCGGCTCGAGGCCGCGATCCCGGCGGCGGTCGCGCGGGCGGCGGCGGAGATGCTCGAGCCGCCCTTCGGCGAGCTCGGCGGCCTGCCGGCCCTCGAGCGGCTCGCCGCCGAGGCCGGCAGCTGGCCCGAGGAAGTCGAGGATTGGCGCTGGTGCGCGCGCTTCGCCTACCAGGTGATCGAGCGCCGCGGCACCGGCGGCGGCGCCTTCCGGCCGATGTACTCGCGCTTCCTGGCCGAGGCCGGCCGCGACGAGGGGGCTCCGCTGGCGGCCGCCGCCGGCGAGCGCTGGAGCGAGCTGGCGGAGGCCTTCCGGCGGGCGAGCGAGCGCGAGGAGCCCGACGCCGCCGCCTGGCTGCTGGTCGGCGCCGGGGCGAGGCGGGTCGCCGCCGCCGAGCGCAAGCTGTGGCAGGCGCTCGGCGGCTGACCGGTCCCGCTTCCGCCCGGCCTCAGGGGGCGAGGCGGGAGAGAACCGCGCCCTCGGCGTCGACCGCGAGCACCGTCGGCACCACCGCGATCCCGTACTTGTGGGCGAGGTCCGGCCGCTCGCGTACGTCGACCTTGACCAGGCCCTCGGGCTCGCCCGCCAGCCGCCGCTCCCAGTCCCTGCATTCGGAGCAGAGCGGGTGGGTGAACTCGACGTAGGTGCGGGGCCCTAGCGGTCCCGGTCCGAGGTCGGCTGGCTCGATGTGGCTGTGGTGCCGGGGCGAGACGCCGCGCAGGCGCGCGCCGAGCCGGTAGATCTCGCAGCCGGTGCAGAAGCCGGTCGCCGCCGCCAGCAACGCCAGCGCCGCGACGATCGCGCCCAGCACCGTGCCGACGGCAGGCGCGCCGAGCCACCAGGCGAGAGCGGCGCCGATCAGGAAGACGCTGCCCATCGCGTTGGCGAGCCGCGGCGGCCGCGAGTCCTCGAGCTCCCCCTCGCCCACCCGCGGCTGCACCAGGGTGAAGTAGGCGACGCAGGTCAGGCACCAGCGCCGGCCGAGGGTGAGGCCGAGCACCAGCTGCAGACCCATCAGCCCCCACAGCACCGGCCAGCCGAGGATCGCGCCGGCGAGCGCGACGACACCGACGGCGGCCTGGTTGAAGCGGGGCGCGTTGGCGTCGATGACTTCGGTGTCACGCCAGGGGTCCGCCGTGCGAGGATTCGACATCGGCGCAGTCTATGTCGCTGGAAAAGGAGAGGGAATGGGATCGAAGACGAGGTTGAGAAGGGGGTTGCCTGCGGTGCTCGTCGCGCTGGCGGCGATCTTCGCGCTGGCGGCGCCGGCCGCCGCCAAGAGGCCCTGGGAACCTCCGATCAAGATCCCGAAGCCCACCCTCGAAGCGGCCTTCCACTGCCACGGCCAGGTCGAAGGGACGAAGGTCCAGCCGCTGATGTTCGTCACCGGCACCGGCGCCACGGGCGAGCAGGGCTGGCTGATCGGCCACGGCGCCTTCGAAGCTCTCGGCCGCCCGGTCTGCGACGTCGACTTCCCCGACTACACCACCGCGGACATCCAGATCTCCGTCCAGTACCTCGTCTACGCGATCCGCCGCGAGTACGCGATGGCGGGCCGCAAGATCGCCATCTTCGGCATCAGCCAGGGCGGCCTGCTGCCGCGCTTCGCCCTCACCTACTGGCCCGGCCTGCGAGCGATGGTCAGCGACGTGGTCGCCGCCGCCGGCACCCAGCACGGGACCACCGTGGGGAGCGGCTCCAACCCCTGCTCGGAGACGAATCCCTGCCCGCCCGCCTACTGGCAGCAGGCGGCCGGCTCGAACCTGCTGCGGGCGCTGAACCGGCAGCCGTTCGAGGCGCCCGGGCCGACGTCCTGGACGACGGTGCGCTCGGCGACCGACGAAGCCGTGCAGCCGACCACCGGCCCACACCCGACCTCCTCGCTGAGGGGGGCGTCGAACATCCTCATCCAGGCCGTGTGCCCGGGGCGCGTGACCTCCCACATCGGCACCGCCTTCGACTCGGTCACGTTCGCCGCCTTCGCCGACGCCATCACCCACCGCGGCCCGGCGAAGGCCTCGCGCTTCCCGGCCGACGTCTGCTCGCACCCCTACGCGCCGGGGCTGGACGAAAAGGTCGCCGCCGCCTTCCTGGCCGGCTCCGCGGGGCTGATCGCCAGCCAGGAGTCAGGGGTGCCGCGGGTCGGAGCGGAGCCCAAGGTCCGCGCCTACGTCAAGCGCCTGCAGAAGGAAGCGCCGCCACCGGTCCGCTGAACGCCGGCGGCCCGCTGCCCGTAACCCCTCCTGTCAGTTTCACCAAAGCGACCCGACAGGAGGGGCAGGATGAAGAAGTCATACGCGGCGCTCGCCGTCCTCGTGGCCGCGCTCGGCCTGGCGCTCGCCGCCTGCGGCGGCTCTGGCGGCAACGGCTACGGCGGCTCGAGCTCGGGCTCGAGCGAAGCGGAAGGCGAAGCCTCGTCGGGGACCGCGTCGGCCTACGCGGCGCCGCGCTACGGCGGCGAATCGGAATCGAGCGAACCGGCGGCGACCGGCTCCGAAGGAGCGGCGACCGTCGCCGTCGGGAGCGCCGCCGGCGTCGGCAAGGTCCTCGTCGACTCGAACGGGCTCACGCTCTACTACTTCGAGAAGGACCGGAAAGGAAGCGGCAAGTCCACCTGCAGCGGGCCCTGCGCCGCCGGCTGGCCGCCGCTGACGACGAGCGGCGAACCCCAGGCGATGGCCGGCGTCAGCTCCTCGATGCTGGGCACGATCGAACGCTCGGACGGGACGA
>JBLNAC010000313.1:0-2871 GCA_050259155.1 Syntrophothermus sp. | reverse complement strand
CGCGAGTGGCCCCGCCGCAAGCCGCACAAGCCACCAAAACCCCCGGTCCTCCACACCCTGACCGAGGAACAGAAAGCCCTGCTAGATCGACACATGGATGCCGCGGGACGCGCGATCAGTTTCTGACGTTGGGTGCCACGGGCTCGCCTTTCGAACGCGGGCGCGGGATCGACGGCCAGGGCGCACGGGTTCGAAGGCGGACCCGTGGTACCCGGCGTCACATTCCGGATCGCCGATCAATAAACATCCCGGCAATAGCGCCCGGAGGACGCGAGCCCCGCGACGTAGGCCGCCGCTTGCTCCTCGCCGATCCGGCCGTGCACGCGGACGACTTCGCGGAGGGCGCGGTCCACGTCGGCGGCCATCCGCTTGGCGTCGCCGCAGACGAAGACGTGGGCCCCGTGCTCCAGCCAGGCGAACAGCTCCTCGCCGCGCTGCAAGATGCGGTGCTGCACGTAGATCTTACCGCTCTGATCGCGGCTGAAGGCCGTGTCGAGCCGGGTCAGGACGCCGCGGCGGAGGAAGTCGGTCAGCTCGTCCTCGTAGAGGAAGTCCTCGGTGCTGCGCTGGTCGCCGAAGAAGAGCCAATTGGAGCCCTTCGCCCCGAGCGCGTCGCGTTCGTGGAGGAAGGCGCGGAAGGGGGCGATGCCGGTGCCCGGCCCGATCATGATCACCGGGGCGTTCGGGTCGGCCGGGATCGTGAAGCCGTGCGACTTCTGCACGAAGACCCGCAGCGCCGCGCCCGGCTCGACGCGGTCGGCGAGCATCGTCGAGGCGATCCCCTTGCGCCACCGGCCGTTGAACTCGTACGCCACCCGGCGGACCGTCAAATGGACCTGCCCGGCGTGCCGCTGCGGCGAGCTGGAGATCGAGTACAGCCGAGGCTTCAGCTCGGCCAGGGCCGCGACGAGATCCGCGGGCGCGGGCCGGGCCGAGGGGAACCTCCGGAGCACGTCGAGGACGTCGAAGCCGGCGATCGGCGCGTCGTCGTCGATCAGCCCGCGGATCGC
Organism: Syntrophothermus sp.; assembly: GCA_050259155.1. Taxonomy (GTDB): domain Bacteria; phylum Actinomycetota; class Thermoleophilia; order Solirubrobacterales; family 70-9; genus VAYN01. The sequence continues at coordinate 1,861 of JBLNAC010000313.1, read as the reverse complement.
GGCGGCCTCGTCGGCATCGGAGGCCGCCTCCGCGAGCCGTTCGAGGAGTTCCTCGCCGACCTCGGCGAGGCAGCAGTAGCCGACCAGGGCCTCGCGCAGCGAGGTCGGCATGCCGGAGGCGGTCGTGACCGGTTCGTCGCCGCGGGCGCCGAGGGCGGCGATCAGCTCGTCGACCAGCGCGCCGCAGTTCTCGGGGAAGATGCCGAGCGAGTCGCCGACCTCGTACGACGGGCCTCCGCCCAGGTCGATCTCGACGTGCCGCGTCTGCTTCTCCGAGCCGGGCCCGTTCAGGTTGACCGTCCGCAGGAGCTTGGCCGTGAACGGCCTCTTGCGCGACCATCCGTTCAACCCGTTCGCGGGGGGCTTGGCCGCGCCGTCGGCGGCGACGCCGTCCTTCGCGCCGTTCGCGGCCGTGCCGTTCGTGCCGGGCTTGTGCTCCTTGAGGAGGCGCTTGAGGGCCTTCGAGGTCTCCGAGCCGCCCGGGGAACAGCGGGTGAGGCTGGTCTCGGAGCCGCCGGCGATCGCCTCGGAGTAGGTCCGGCAGAGGTAGCCGCAGGCGCCGCAGTCGAGCTGGGCCATGGCGGCCATCAGCCGGCGCGGCAGCGGCTTGCCTTCGGCCAGGCGCAGCCGCTCGTCGATCGGCAGCGCCGGGTCGTGCCAGGGTTCCCGCTCGGCCTCGGCCTCCGCGGCCGGAAGGGCCGGCGTCGCCGCGCCGTTCACGGCCGTGCCGTTCGAGTTCGTTCCATTCATCTCCCGCAAGCCGAGCCAGCCGGCCAGGAAACCGTTGAGCCAGGCCCGTTGCTCGGCGTTGAAGGGGGCCGTCTCGGGGATGAGCATGATATCCATGATTCGACACACGCGTCGGAGAAAAGGGAATGAAATGGTCCATTCAGAATGTCAGACGGCCGCCGGCTGGCGAGCGACGACCGCGCGCAGCTCTTCGAGGGAGCGGCGGCGGACGAACGCGGCGAACGACTCCTCGGGGCCGTCGCGGAAAGCCAGGTAGTGTAACAGCAGGCGCTCGACGATGGGCGGGATCTCGTCGAACGGCAAGGCATCGAGCAGTCGTCGTCCGATCCCCTGCTCCGCGCCCCAGCCGCCGCCGACGCAGAGGTGATAGCCCTCGACCATCTCCTCGCCGACCTCGACCTTGGTCGCTTCCAGCCCGATGTCGCCGATGTAGTGCTGGGCGCACGATTGGTAGCAGCCGGTCCGGTGGATGTTGATCGGCCGATCGAGCGTCACCCGCCCTTCGAGGTAGCGGGCCAGGATCATCGCCTGCCCCTTGGTGTTCGACGCGGAGAACCTGCACCCGGTGTTGCCGGTGCAGGCGACCAGGCCGCCGCGGATGCTCGTCGCGTCCCAGTCGAGGCCCAGGGCCTCGATGGCCCGCTTCACTCCCTCGATGTCGCACCCGGCGATGTCGGAGATCAGCAGGTTCTGCCAGACGGTCAGGCGGATCGTCCCGCTGCCGAACCGCTCGGCGATCGCGGCCAGGCCGTGCGCCTGCTCGACGGTCAGGCGGCCGACCGGGAGCACGACGCCGACGTAATATCGCCCGGCCTGCTTCTGCGGGTGGAATCCGAGGTGCGCCCAACGGTCGTCGCGGTCCGGCCGGTCGAACCGGTCGGACGCCACCCACCGCAACGGGGCGCCGTATTCCTTCTCGACCTCGTCGAGGAACTTCGCGAAGCCCCAGGCGTCGAGGACGTATTTGAGCCGGGCCTTCTTGCGGTCGGCGCGATCGCCGTTCTTGATGAAGACGCGGACGATCGCGGCGGAGACGGGGATGCACTCGTCGGGCCGGAGCAAGACGCCGGTCTCGCGGGCGAAGTCCTTGTGGCCGGTGATGCCGCCGAGG
>JBLNAC010000312.1:0-7072 GCA_050259155.1 Syntrophothermus sp. | reverse complement strand
GAGGTCCTGGGTCGCCGGTGCCGACCCCGGCCAGCTCCTCGGCAGACTTGCCCTCGACGTCCGGGTCGTCGGAGAGGCGCAGGCCGATCCGGCCGCGTTCCTTGTCCACCTCGACCGCGGTGACGTCGATCTCGTCGCCCTGGTTGAGGACGTCCTCGACCGTCCCGACCCGCTCGCCCGGCTTCACGTTGGAGATGTGAAGCAGGCCGTCCGTACCCTTGGTGAGCTCGACGAAGGCGCCGAAGTTGGTGGTCTTGACCACCTTGCCATGGAACTTGTCACCGACCTCGACGTCCTTGGTCATCGAGGTGATCCGCTCCGCGAGGGCATCGACCAGCTCCCCTGTCGGCGCGTAGAGGCGGACCGTGCCGTCGTCGTCGACGTCGATCTCGGCCTCGAACTCCTCCGAGAGGCCACGGATCGTCTCGCCGCCCTTGCCGATCAGGGCGCCGATCTTCTCGGGGTCGATCTTGATCGAGGTGATCTTCGGCGCGAACTGCGAGAGCTGCTCGCGCGCGTGGTCGATCGCCTCGGCCATCTTGCCGAGGATGAACTGGCGGCCCTTGTTGGCCTGGTCGAGGGCGTCGCGGAGGATGTCGAAGGTGACGCCGGTGATCTTGATGTCCATCTGCAGGGCGGTGATGCCCTCGGCGGTGCCGGCGACCTTGAAGTCCATGTCGCCGAGGTGGTCCTCGACGCCGGCGATGTCGGTCAGGACGATGTAGTCGTCGCCCTCCTTGATCAGCCCCATCGCGACGCCGGCGACCGGCGCGGTGACCGGGACGCCGGCGGCCTGGAGCGCCATCGAGGAGGCGCAGACCGAGCCCATCGACGAGGACCCGTTGGACTCCAGCGTCTCGGAGACGACCCTGATCACGTAGGGGAAGGCCTCTTCGTCGGGGATCGTCGCCGCCAGCGCCCGCTCGGCGAGCGCACCGTGGCCGATGTCGCGGCGCTTCGGGCCGCGCATGAACCCGGCCTCGCCGACCGAGAAGGGCGGGAAGTTGTAGTGGTGCCAGAAGCGCTTGGTCGTCTGCAGGCCGAGCGTGTCGATCCGCATGTCCATCCGCGTCGTGCCCAGCGCGACGTTCGACAGGATCTGCGTCTCGCCGCGGGTGAACAGGGCCGAGCCGTGCACGCGCGGGGAGACGTCGACCTCGCACTCGATCGGCCGGATCTCGTCCTGGGCGCGTCCGTCGGGGCGCTTCTTCTCGACCGCGATCGCCTTGCGGATCGTGTCCTTCTCGATGTGGTCGAAGGCGGCGGCGACCGCGGAGCGGCGCTCGGGGTCCTCCTCCCCGGTCTCCGGCGCGTGCGCGGCGAGGACCTCGTCCTTGACCCTGTCGATCGCCTCGTAGCGCTCGAGCTTGCCCTCGGTGGCGATCGCGTCGACCAGGGCCTGGCCATGGGAGGAGCGGATCGCGTCGATCAGGTCCTCGTCGTGGCTCGGCGCCTCGATCTCGAGCTTCTCCTTGCCGGCCTTCCCTTCCAGCTCCTCCATCGCCGCGACCAGCTTCTTGATCTCGCCGTGGGCGATGTCGAGGGCGTCGAGGATCTCGGCCTCGGTGACCCCCTCGGCGCCGGCCTCGACCATCAGGATCGCCTCCTTGGTGCCGGCGACGATCAGGTCGAGGTCGAGCTCGTCGTGGTCCTCCTCGTCGGGGTTGACGACGAAGTCGCCGTCGAGCTTGCCGATGCGGACGGCGCCGACGTGCGCTTCGACCGGCACCGGCGAGATCGCCAGCGCCGCCGAGGCGCCGTTCATCGCCAGGACGTCGTAGGGGTGGACCTGATCGACCGAGAGCGGGATCGCCACCAGCTGGGTCTCGTAGTGCCAGCCCTTGGGGAAGAGCGGTCGGATCGGGCGGTCGATCATCCGCGCCGTCAGCGTCGCCTTCTCTCCGGAGCGCCCCTCGCGGCGGAAGAAGGAGCCCGGGATCTTGCCCGCGGCGTACATCCGCTCCTCCACGTCGACGGTGAGGGGCAGGAAGTCCACGTCGCGCAGGCTGCCGATGGTCGCGGTGCAGAGGACCATCGTGTCGCCGCTGCGAACGACGACCGCGCCGCTCGCCTGCTTCGCGAGCTTCCCGGTCTCGAAGGAGATCTGGCCGTCGCCGACATCCGCCGAGACGCGGGTTACGTGAAACATGCTCATTTAGTTTTCCTACCTCCGGCCGCCCGGTTGACGGCCATCTGCTTTCAGAACTCTCGTTCTCTTCCGCCGTGAAGAGTAACGGACGTCCCGCCGGCGTCGAAGATCGCCGGGGTGCCGGTGACGCCGGCACGAATCCCGGACTCGAAGTCGCGGCGGACCCGCGCCGCGACCGCGTCGGAGCGGCGATCCGCGTCGAACCTCGCCAGGTCGAGACCGAGGCGCTCCGCCCGCTGCCAGAGGTGAGGGTCGTCCACCCGCCCCCGATCGGCGTAGAGCGAGTCGACCAGCTCGAAGAAGGCCCCCTGCCGGCCCGCGGCCTCGGCGGCGGCGTGCAGCGCGGGCGAGCGCGGGTGCTTGCTTCGCACCGGGAAGTGGCGGAACACGATCCGCCACGGCTCGCGGCAGAGCGCGGCCCAGGCGGAGGCGCAGTGAGGGCAGCCGAGGTCGGCGTACACGAACCGCGTCTGCCCCTCGCCGCGGACGTGATCGTCGGCGCCGATCGGCGGGACCGGGGCGCTGCCGAGGTCCATCGGTCCGGCCGCGCTCAGGCGAGGGCGTCGAAGATGACGTTGGCGCCGGGGAACTCGCCGGGGCTCGGCGATTCGTGGGTCCAGGCGACGTTGCCGTCCTCGTCGACGAGGACCAGGGTGCGGTTGGCGAACCCGACCGCGTCGAGGTAGGAGCCGTAGGCCCTGGCGACCTCGCCCTTGGGCTCGAAGTCGGCGAGCAGGGTGGTGTCGATCCCGAGCTTCTCCTGGAAGGCCTTGTGGGCCCAGGGATGGTCGATGCTGATGCCGAGGATCTCGACCCCCCTTTCCCCCAGCTCCGGCTTCACCTCCTGGTAGATCGACAGCTGGTCGGAGCAGACCGGGCTGAAGTCCATCGGATAGAAGACCAGCAGGACCCGCCGGCCCCGGTAGTCCGAGAGGGAGACCTCCTCGCCGTCCTGGTCGCGGAGCGTGAACTCCGGCGCCTTGACGCCGGTCTCGATCATCGCCGCAGGCCGAGCTCCGCGACGAGCGCCCGGTAGCGCTCCAGGTCGGTCTTCTCCAGGTAGCGCAGCATGCGGCGGCGCTTGCCGACCAGCATCAGCAGGCCCCGGCGCGAGTGGTGGTCCTTCTGGTGCTCGCGCAGGTGGCCCGTGAGTTCGTTGATCCGCTCGGTGAGCAGGGCGATCTGGACCTCGGCCGAGCCGGTGTCGCCCTCGGCGCGGCCGTACTTGCCGATCAGCTCGCTCTTCTTCTCTTTGGTCAGGCTCATCGAATCGGGGGTCCCAAAAAAGCCGTGCCCAGGCTGGGTCACGGCCGCTGGAAGCTAGCACAGCCGGCTGCCCCGGGCCCCGGGGTCGGACGGGTTACTGCGGCTCAGATCCGGCTCCTCAGCCGCTCCGCCCCGTGCGCGATCTCTTCCTCGGCCCGGTCCAGCTCCCGGCTGCGCTGGTGGAAGAAGGCGCCGAAGGAGCCCGCCAGCGTGGCGACGACGGTGATCGCCCAGATGTCGAACACCAGCTCCAGCACCTTGCCCAGGTTCGTGGTCGGGTTGGCGACGGAGGACCCGGTCAGCAGCTGCGAGGTCGAGAAGAGGAACGCGTCGAAGAGGCTGTGGATTTCGGTCCCGGGCGCGCCCCGCTCGACGAGGTAGACGACAAGCGTGCAGGCGAGCGAGAAGACCGCCGTCGCGGCGAAGATCGTCAGCAGGCGGCGGCGCAGGTGGGCGTGGGTCCGCGTCCTCCCCTGCGCGATCGCGATCACCTCGCGGTGCACATTGCGCCCGTGACGCGCCCTCTCCATCGCAGGGATTATGGGCCGCGGCGCCGATGCAGCGCGGTCGAGATGCGATATACGGAGGCATGGACGGCGACGACACCACGCTCCAGGACCTCCAGAGCTACGCCGCCGCCCACGGGCTCAGCCTCGAGCCCGGGGAGCGGCTCCCGCGGAGCACGCCGCTGCTTGCCTCCGGCGAGCTGCGCTCGGTGGATGCCGTTGCCAGCGGCTGGCTCGCGACCTACGTCGAAGCCAAGCTGGCGGTGATCACGCGGCCCGAGTCCCGCTTCACGGTGGCGCTGACGCACGTGCCGAAGGCGAAGCGGTTCGTCCCCTGGCTGCTCTGCCACCGGGTCGAGGACGAGGGCCTGCTGGGCGACGCGGCGCGGCGCCTGATCGGCGGCGAGGACCGAATCGACCTCGAGAGCGCCGAGCTCGACCGTCACTACCGCATCCACGCCTCCCCCGAGCGCGACGACATCTGGCTCCACGAGCTGTTCTCGCCCAGCTTCATCGTCTTCCTGATCGAACGCGCGCCGCAGGGGCTCGCCTTCGAGTACGCCGAGGGGGCGCTGTGCGTCAGCCTCGTCGGCAGCCGCACGGTCGCCGCGGACCTCGACGCGCTGCGCGAAGCCACGGTCGAGCTCGTCGGTCGCTTCCGGGGCGAGATCAGGGAGCGCCTCGGCGAGGCGCGGGGCCGCTCGGCGCCGGCGCCGCCGGGCTGGTCGGATCAGCCCCGCTGAGGCTCGATGAGCTCGGCGCAGATCCGCTTCGCGTCCTCGACGTCCCGGTGCATCTGGGCGACCAGGTGGTCGACGTCCGCGTAGCGCCGCTCGCCGCGCAGGCGCTCGACGAAGGCGACGCGAAGGTTCCTGCCGTAAAGATCCTCGTCGTGGTCGATCAGGTACGTCTCGACGAGAACCCCCCGGCCGCTCTCGAAGGTGGGCCGGACGCCGACGTTGACCGCGGCCGGGATGCCGTTGGCGAAGGCCGCGTAGACCCCGTGCCCGGGTATCACGAGGCGGTCGTCGGGCACGATGTTCGCGGTCGGGAAGCCCAGCTCGCGCCCCCGCTGGTCGCCTTCGACGACCGTGCCCTCGACCATGAACGGCGCGCCGAGGCAGCGGCGCGCGGCTGCGACCTCGCCCGCCGCGACCTGCGCCCGGATCCTGGTCGAGGAGACGGTCTCGCCGTCGACCTCCACCAGCGGCTCGACCCTCGTGCGGAACTCCCGATGGCGGCTGAGCATCTCCGCGTCGCCGCGCGCCTTGGCCCCGAACCTGAAGTTCTCGCCAACCGAGACGTCGGTGGCCGCCAGCCGCGTGATCAGCACCTCCTCGATGAACTGCTCGGCGCTGCGCCGGGCGAACTCCTCGTCGAAGGGGATGACGATCAGCTCCGCGACCCCGAGCCCCGCGATCACGTCGCGCTTGACGGCGAAGGGCATGATCAGCTTCGGGGCGGCCGCAGGGTGCAGGATCTCGAGCGGGTGCGGCTCGAAGGTGAGGACGGCGTCGGAGCCCTCGATCACCGCCCGGTGGCCGCGGTGGACCCCGTCGAAGGTGCCGATCGCGACCCGGCGGGGACGCGGCTCGGCCTCGGGCAGCGGCGTGACCTTCATCGCAGCCCCTCCGCCACCGCCGGGACCTGCTCGGCGACCTGCTCGAGCGAGATCTCCGTGCCGGACTCCTCGACTCCGAAGGGGCCGACCGCGGTACGCCGCAGCGCCGAGCAGTAGGCGTCGCCGAGCGTCTCGATCAGCGTCCGCACGTAGGTGCCGGCGGAGCATTCGATCTCGTAGTGGGCCAGCTCGCCGTCGGCCGAGAGAAGCTCGGCGCGATGCACCTGGACGTCGCGAACCGGCGTCTCGACCACCTCTCCCCGGTGTGCTTTGCGGTAGAGGCGCTCGCCGCCGACGCGCACCGCCGAGGTCATCGGCAGGCGCTGGCGCACCGTGCCCGTCGGCAGCGCCAGCGAGTCCGGGAGCGAGCCGGTCTCGGTCAGCTCCCCGTCGGGATCGCCGGTGCTGGAGCGCCAGCCCAGCCGCGCGGTCGCCAGGTAGGTCTTCGGCAGGCCGACGAGGAAGCGCTGGAGCTTGGTCGCCCGTCCGAGCAGGACCAGCAGCAGCCCGGTCGCGAAGGGATCGAGCGTCCCGGCGTGACCGGCCCGCACGCCGCGCTCGCGCCGCACCCGGGCGACGACGTCGTGCGAGGTCACCCCGGCGGGCTTGTCGCAGAGCAGCAGCGCCCCCGCCCCGCCTGCGTCCATCTCAGTCGCCGAGCTGCGCAACGACCTCGTCGCAGACGAAGGCGACGAGGTCGTCGAACTCGAGGTCGGTGGAGAAGCCGGCCGCGCGCTTGTGCCCTCCGCCGCCGTGCTTGCGGGCAATCGCCGAGACGTCGACCTCGCCGTCGCTGGATCGCAGGCTCACCTTGCGGGCGGCGTTGCCGCGGTCGGCGAGGTCGCGGACCATGACCGCGACCTTGATCCCCTCCAGGGACCGCAGGTGGTCGATGATCCCCTCGGTCATCTCCTCGCCGGCGCCGGTCTCGGCGTAGTCGGCGGCGGTGATGTAGCTGGCCGCGAGCCTTTCCCCGCAGAGGCGGCGGATCGAGGCCAGCGCCCGCGAGACGAGGTGGAGCTTTTCGATCGGCACGTGCTCGTAGAGGCGGCGGTAGGTGTCGTCGACGTCGACGCCCGCTTCGAGCAGCTCGGCGGCGATCCGGTGGGTGCGCGCGGTGGTGTTGTCATACATGAAGTTCCCGGTGTCGGTGATAAGCCCGACGTAGAGCGCCGACGCCGTCTCCGGGGTGATCAGCAGCTCCATCCGCATCGCCAGCTCGTAGACGATCTCGGCCGTGCACGAGGCGCCGACGTCGACCAGGTTGACGTCGCCGAAGCGCGTGTTGTCGTGGTGGTGATCGATGTTGATCACGTCGTTGCCGCCGGTGGTGAGGAACTCGACCGGCATGCGGTCGATGTTGCCGCAGTCGAGGAAGACCACGGTCCGATCGGCCATGTCGGCGGGCTGCTCGTGGAAGACCTCCTCGAGGGGCAGGAAGCGGTACTCGATCGGCAGCGGGAACTCCTTCGCCGCCAGGAACATCACCGAGTCCTTGCCGAGCTGCGTCAGCAGGTGGTGCATCCCCAG
>JBLNAC010000311.1:0-3804 GCA_050259155.1 Syntrophothermus sp. | reverse complement strand
CCGACATCGGCTGGTACACGTACGACCGCCACGTGGAGCTGATGGCGGCTCTGCTCGAGGAGCTCGACCTGCGCGACGCCACCGCCGTCGTCCACGACTGGGGCGGCCCGATCGGCCTGCGTCTGGCCGTCGAGCACGCCGACCGCTTCTCGCGGATCGTGATCATGGAGACGGGCCCGTTCACCGGGCACCAGCGAATGAGCGAGGCCTGGCTGGCGTTCCGCGAGTTCGTCCGCAACACCGAGGACCTGCCGGTCGGCTTCCTCGTTCGCGGCGGTTGCAAGCACGACCCCGGCGACGAGGTGATCGCGGCCTACGACGCGCCCTACCCCGAGCCCGCCGCCAAGGCCGGCGCACGCGCCTTCCCCCTGATCCTCCCGACCGAGCCCGACGCGCCGGGTGCCGCCGAGGGCAAGGCGGTCGCCGACGCCCTGCGCGGCGACGAGCGGCCGGCGCTCCTGCTCTGGGCCGAGGACGACCCGGTTCTGCCCTTCTCGGTGGGCGAGCGGGTCTCCAGCGAGCTTCGGCTGCCGGCCCCGCGCCCGATCGCCGATGCCTCCCATTTCCTACAGGAGGACGCCGGCCCGCAGATCGGCGCGATCGTCGCCGACTGGCTGACCGCCTAAGAGCGCTTGGCGGCGGCGTTCGCTGTCGCCAACGCTGCGATCTTCTCGTGCGGGTGCTCGGCGAGGAGCTGCACCCGGCGCGGGGGACCCTCGTCCTCGACCCAGGTGACGGTTCCCGGCCAATAGGAGTTGGGCGGGCGGCCCGGGTGGTGGAAGGCCGAGGAGAAGACCCAGCTGCCGGTGTTGTGGAGGCTGCCGCCGCCGGCCAGCGGCCACGCCGGTTCGTCGGCGTTGGGGCCGGCGCGGTGGGTGTGGCCGGTGATCACGTGGCCGCCGTCGACGCCGAGCCGGCGCGCCGTCTCGGACGCCGCCCGGACGCCGCCCTCGAAGATCGAGCGGACCGAGACGTCGGCGTCGAAGTCCGAGCGCAGCAGGCGGTTGAGGGCGTTGATCGCGAGCGGGAAGCCGGTGCGGGCGGCGGCGATTCCGGCACGGCGCCTGCGGCTGCGCGCGCCCTGGCCGGCGAGCATCTCCCAGGCGGCCTCGGAGGCCGAGTGCCCGCGACCGCGACCGCGAGGCGAGCGCCGCGCCTGGGCTGCCGCGTAGGCGAAGCCGTAGATCGGTCGCACCACGCGCTCGTAGTCGTCGGGGGCGGCGGGGTCGGGAACCGGCCGGGAGAGCCGGGACAGGGTCGCCACCGCCACGCACTCGGCGCGGGGCAGGTTGAGGTGTGCGTCCATGTAGTGGCCGTGCGTCGCGTAGACGCCGTCCCGGATCCACAGACCGGGGTAGGCGATGCGGAGGCGGGCGGGGCCGAGCCAGCGGTCCAGCACGGCGGTCGGGCCGGGGGAGGGCTCGCGGCTCTCGGCGACGCCGAGCGGCGCGGCTCCGTCGAGCGAGAGGTCGTCGAGCAGCGCCAGCGCGAGATGGTGGTCGTGGTTGCCGGGCACGAGAGTCACCTCGCGCTCGCCGAGCGCGGCGCCCAGGTCCTCGAAGAAGGGGCGGGCGGCGGCGAGCGCGGTCCCGACCGCGACCTCGCGCAGCTCGACCACGTCGCCGAGCAGGACGACCCGGTCGGCGCCGCCGATCTCCTCCAGCAGCAGCTCGCGGATGCCGCGATCGCGGAGCAGGTCGCCGCCGCTCAGCAGGCCGAGGTGGAGGTCGGAGATTATCGCCGTTCGCATCGGCCTCTTTTACAGGGAGGCCGCTGGCTGCGCAGCCAGGCGGGGCTAGACTGGCGCGGTGCACGCGTTCGGCGAGGAGCGGCTCGCCCCGGCCAACGGGATCGAGCTTGCCTATCAGGAGATGGGCGACCCCGACGGCGAGCCCCTGCTCCTGATCATGGGGTTGGCGACCCAGATGGTCGCCTGGGACGAGGAGCTCTGCTCGATGCTCGCCGACCGGGGCTTCCGGGTCGTCCGCTTCGACAACCGCGACGTCGGCCGCTCGACCAAGATCGCCGCGGCGGGGGTGCCGAGCCGGCTCGAGATGCTCTCCGGGCGCCGCGCGACTGCGCCGTACCTGCTGCGCGACATGGCGCGCGACGCCGCCGGCCTGATGGACCATCTGGGGATCGAATCGGCCAACGTCGTCGGCGCCTCGATGGGCGGGATGATCGCCCAGACGCTGGCGATCGAATTCCCCGAGCGCACCCGGTCGCTGGTCTCGATCATGGCGACGACCGGCAGCCGCTGGACCGGCCTGCCCAGCTTCAAGGCCTTCGCCGTCCTCCTCGGGCGCCCGCCGGCAAGCCGCGAGGAGGTGGTCGAGCGCGCGGTGAAGACCTTCAGGGTGATCGGCTCGCCCGCCTTCCCCTTCGAGGAGGGCCGCATCCGCGAGCTCGCCGGCCTCTCCTACGACCGCGGCCACAACGCGGCCGGCGTCGCCCGGCAGCTGCACGCGGTCCTCGCCTCCGGCGACCGCACCGCCGCCCTGCACGGGCTCAAGCTGCCGGCGACCGTGATCCACGGCACCCGCGACCCGCTCGTGCGCCCCTCCGGCGGCCGCGCCACCGCCAGGGCGATCCCCGGCGCGCGCCTGCGGATGATCGAGGGCATGGGCCACGACCTGCCGCGCCCCCTCTGGCCCGAGTTCGTCGACGACATCGCCGCCGCCGCGCGCGCCGCCGAAGCCGCCGGCCAACCCGCCTGACCGCGAGGGGGTCGACCTTCTCGGCGCGCGGCCGACAGCCCCGGCACGCCCCATGCGGCTGAGAGGAGTCGAACCTCCACGGAGTTTCCTCCACACGGACCTGAACCGTGCGCGTCTACCAGTTCCGCCACAGCCGCGGGAGCAGGCAATTTACCGATTGCGCCCTCGCCCGGCCCGCCTGGCCCTGCCGCCGCACCCCTTTGCGCCCCGCTAAGATGCCTCCCCCGCGCCGCTATCGTCTAGGGGACTAGGACGCCGGATTCTCAGTCCGGAAACCCGGGTTCGAATCCCGGTAGCGGTATGCGAGAAGCAGGGCAAGGAGCCGCCTCTCGAGGCGGCTTTTCTCTCGGCTCGGCGGCGGGGCGGGGCGGCGTAGGCTCGGGCGATGCGAATCGTGGCCGCGCTCACCCTCTCGCTGCTCGTCGCGGTCTCCGCGCCGGCGACGGCCGGGTCGGGGCCCCGCGTGGTCGCGAAGCCGGGCGCCGTGCGCTACGGGCAGAGGCTGACGATCCAGGGCGGCGGCTGGCCGGTGATCGAGTTCTGCAGCCGGGAGATGCGGGTTCTGCTCGAAAGGGGCCAGCGCGGCCTCCGGATCGGCACCACCCGGGTCGGGCGGATGGGGCGCTTCGCCCTGACCTACGTCCCCCGGCGCCGAGAGGTCGGAGCGGGCCGCTGGACGGTTATCGCGCGGCTGCGCTGCGAGAGCGGGAAGACCGGGGCCCCCAGCTTCGTGCAGCGGTCGGACACGGTCCTGATCGGCCGACCATCCACCTGACGCCGGCGCACCGCGCTCGGACTCCCCGGGGGGATCAGTCGGCGTAGAAGAACGCCCGGATCAGCCGCTGCTGCGATTTGCCGGCCACCTGCTTGCGGCAGCCCATCAGGACCTCGTCGCTGCCGACGAACGCCGCGTGACAGGCCCATCCGAAGTATTCGCGGTGGAAGGCGCCGTTGTAGAAGCCCGGCGCGTTCGGGTTGTACTTGTTGTTCTGGACGAAGCGGCGGAACTTCTTGCTGATCGCCTTGCCGACGGCGCAGTCACCCGACCGGCTGACTTTCACCCACACCACCAGTTCCGGCAGGGGCT
>JBLNAC010000310.1:0-4098 GCA_050259155.1 Syntrophothermus sp. | reverse complement strand
TTGAACGGCAGGCCGGCGGTCCAGTCGAGCACGGCTCGCGCCTTGCGGGCGGTGCCGGGAATCTGGCTCATGTGGTAGCTGCGGGCGAGCCACCAGGCGGGAAAGCCGCGGAAGGTCCGCTCACCGATGCGGCCGACCGCCTTGTAGCGGCCGAGGTTGACGAACGAGGCGTCGGAGCGGTAGGTGAACGGCCGCGGCGAGCCGACACCGAGCTCGGCGGCGATGTTGCGCGCGGCGACCGGCCCCTGACGGACGGCGTGCTGCGCGGTCGGCGGACAGAGGCCGCCGCGAGGGTCCGGCGCGGCCGCGGCGTCCCCGATCGCCCACACCGAGTCCATGCCCTCCACCCGCAGGTGCGAGTCGACCCGCACGCGTCCGCGCTCGTCCAGCGGCACGTGGAGGTCCCGCAGGATCGGCTGCGGCGCCACCCCCGCCGTCCAGACGACGGTCCTGGTGGGCAGCAGCTCTCCGCCCGAGAGGCGCGCGCTCGTGGCCCCCACCTCGTCCAGGGTCGTCTGCAGGCGGATGTCGATGCCGCGGCCGCGCAGCTCGCGCAGCGCGTAATCGGCGAGCTCGGCGTCGATCTCCGGCAGGACCCGGTCGGCCGCCTCGACCAGGACCCAGCGCATCCCGTGCAGGCGGGCGCGCGGGTAGCTGTCCATCGCGTCGGCGGCGAAGTCCTGAAGCTCGGCCAGCGCCTCCAGGCCGGCGTAGCCGCCGCCGACGAAGACGTAGGTCAGCAGCTCGTCGCGGCGGGCGGGGTCATCGGTCGTGTTCGCTTCCTCGAGCGTCTCGATCACGTGGTTGCGGAGGTAGATCGCGTCGGCTAGCCGCTTGAAGCCGACGGCGTGATCGGCGAGACCGGGGATCGGCAGGGTTCGCGACACGGAGCCGACCGCCAGCAGCAGCTGATCGTAGGGGAGCGTCTCGATCTCGCCGTACTTGGCCCGCAGCGTCACGGTCCGCGCCTCCGGATCGTGCGCGACGATCGATCCGATCCGCAGGTAGGTGCGCCTGAGGATGTCGCGCAGCGGCGTCACCACGTGGCGCGGCTCCAGCGTCCCAGCCGCGGCCTCGGGGAGGAACGGCGTATAGAGGGCGAAGTTGGTCTCGTTGACCAGGACCAGGCGGGCCGACTGCTTCGGCAGCAGGCGCTCGAGCTCGCGGGCGGCCGCCGCCCCTCCGAAGCCCCCGCCCGCGATGACCACGTTCCACGCCACAGGCAAACGCTAGCAGCTTGTAACAACCTGTTACAAAGTGACCCCTGCCACGTGGTCGGACGTGGGCCGGCCGTGCGGCTACAGGCCGAGCTGCTGCCTGATCAGCCGATTGACCTCGCCGCCGTCGGCGCGACCGCGGGTCTCCCGCATCACCGCGCCGACGAGCGCGCCGATCGCCTTGGCGTTGCCGCCGCGGACCTGGTCGGCGGCGGCCGGGTCGGCCTCGATCGCGGCGGCGACGATCGCCGCCAGCTCGCCGTCCTCGCCCGACATCTGCGCCAGGCCCTCGCGCTCGACGATCGCCCCGGCGTCGCCTCCCTCGGCGACGAGCGCGGTCAGCACCGTCTTGCCCGAGCCGTGTGAGATCGTCCTGCGGGCGACCAGGGTCAGCAGCTCGGCCAGCGCCGCCGGCGTCACCCTCGACGCCGCCGCCGTGCCGCCGCCGGCGGCCCGCAGCGCCGCCGCCAGCTCGCCCGTCACCCAGTTGGCGACGACCCGCGACTCGACCTCCGGCGCACCGCCGTCGACCTGCTCGAAGTACGCGGCCGTCTCCGGGTCGGACGCGAGGACCAGCGATACGTCGCGCGGCAGCCCGAGCTCGCTCGTATAGCGCTCGAGCCGGGCCGCCGGCAGCTCCGGAAGCGCCGCCCGCGCCGCCGCCAGCATCGCCTCGGTCGGCGCGATCGGGACCAGGTCGGGCTCCGGGAAGTAGCGGTAGTCGTGCGCCTCCTCCTTCGAGCGCAGCGGCGTCAGGTCGCCGCTGACCGGATCGAAGTGGAGCGTCTCCTGCTCGACCCTTCCCCCCGCCTCGATCACCTCGCGCTGGCGGGCAAGCTCGGCCTCGATCCCCCGCTGCAGGAAGCGGAAGCTGTTCATGTTCTTCAGCTCGGTCTTGGTCCCGAGCTCCCCCGAGCCGGCGGGGCGGACGGAGACGTTGGCGTCGACCCGCAGGCTCCCCTCCTCCATGTTGACGTCGGAGACGCCGAGCTGGCGGACCGTCTCCCGCAGCAGCCGCGCCCATTCGGCCGCCTCGGCGGCGTCCCGCAGGTCGGGCTCGGTGACGATCTCGACCAGTGGCGTGCCGCCGCGGTTGAAGTCGACCAGAGAGGTGTCGGAGCCGTGGATCCTGCCGGAGTGACCGAGATGGATCGTCTTCGCGGCGTCCTCCTCGAGGTGCGCACGGTGGATGCGGACGCCGCCGAGCTTGCCGTCGCGCGCGATCGGGATGTCGTACTGGCTGATCTGGTAGGCCTTCGGGTTGTCCGGATAGAAGTAGTTCTTGCGGTGGAAGATCGAGCGCGGCGCCACCTCGCAGTCGAGCGCCGCGGCGATCTGCAGCGCGTAGAGGATCGCCTGCTCGTTGGGGACCGGGAGAACGCCCGGGTGGGCGAGGCAGACCGGGCAGGTGTGCACGTTGGGCGCGTCCCCGAAGGAGAGCTCGCAGCCGCAGAACATCTTCGTCCGGGTCGCCAGCTGGACGTGGATCTCCAGCCCGATCACCGCCTCCAGCTCAGCCATCTCACCCACCCCCGTCGGCGGTCAGATAGGGAACCGGGCCGGCGGCGGCGAACTCGATCTCCTGCTCGAGCGCGTACGCGGCCTCGAGCAGGCGCTGCTCGGCGAAGGCCGGCGCCGCGATCTGGAAGCCGACGGGGAGCCGCGGCCCGCCGCCGTCCGGCTCGGCGAGGCCGGCCGGGATCGAGATCGCCGGTATCCCGGCGAGGCTCATCGGGACCGTGAAGAAGTCGTTCAGGTACATCGCCAGCGGGTCGGCGGTCTTCTCGCCCAGCCCGAAGGCGACCGAGGGCGAGGTCGGGGTGACGACGAAGTCGACGGAGGCGAAGGCGGCGTCGAAGTCCTCGGCGATTCGCGTGCGGACCTTCTGCGCCTTCCCGTAGTAGGCCTCGTAGTAGCCCGAGGACAGCGCGTAGGTCCCGAGCATGATCCTCCGCTTGACCTCCGCACCGAAGCCCTCGGCCCGCGTCGTCTCGTACATCTCCAGCAGGTCGCCGTCGCGAGCGGAGCGCATCCCGTAGCGGACGCCGTCGTAGCGGGCGAGGTTGGAGGACGCCTCGGCCGGGGCGATCACGTAGTAGGCCGAGATGCCGTGCTCTGCGTTGGGGAGGTCGACCTCGGCCACCTCGCCGCCGAGCCCCTCGATCCGCCGCAGGGTTGCCTCGAACACCTCGCGGACGCCGGCCTCGATCGCGTCGCGCGCCAGCTCGCGCGGGACCCCGAAGCGGAGCCCGCGCAGGTCCTCCTGCGAGGGCGTGGCGATGCCGCCCTCGATCCCGACCGAGGTCGAGTCGCATGGGTCGCGGCCCTCGAGGGCGGCAAGCAGCAGCGCCGCGTCGGTGACGTCCCGGGTCAGCGGCCCGCACTGGTCGAGCGAGGAGGCGAAGGCGATCATGCCGTAGCGGGAGATCGCGCCGTAGGTGGGCTTGAGGCCGACGATCCCGCACAGCGCCGCGGGCTGGCGGATCGACCCCCCGGTGTCGGTGCCGAGCGCGCAGGGCGCGAGGCCGCCGGCGACGGCTGCCGCGGAGCCCCCCGAGGAGCCGCCGGGGACCCGGGTGCGGTCCCACGGGTTGAGGACCGGGCCGTAGGCCGAGTTCTCGTTCGAGGACCCCATCGCGAACTCGTCCATGTTGGTCTTGCCGAGGACCCTGGCGCCGGCGGCATCGAGGCGGCGGACCGCCGTCGCCGTGTACGGTGGGACGTAGCCCGCGAGGATGCGGGAGCCAGCGGTCGTCGGGATCCCCTCCGTGCAGAAGATGTCCTTGACGGCGACCGGGATGCCGCCGAGCGGGCCGTCGATCGGCTGCAGGGGCGGCGGCGACTTCGCCTGGAAGAGGTAGGCACCCAGGTCGTCGCCGAG
>JBLNAC010000309.1:0-8060 GCA_050259155.1 Syntrophothermus sp. | reverse complement strand
CCAGCGTGGCGAGGACGATGAACGCCGAGCGCCTCACGGTGGCGGCAGGAAGCCGGCCCTGCGCAGGTCTTCCGCTCCTTCGCCTTCGATCAGCCCGGCGAGGAACTCCCTCGCGGCCGCGGGGTGCTCGCTTTCGCTGAGCACGGCGCCGCCGTAGGCGACCACGGGCTGCAGGCGCGCGGGGATCGAGATCGTCCGCACCGCGCTCCCGGCCGATCGGGCGTCGGTGACGTAGACGAAGCCGGCGTCGGCGGCGCCCTGCTCGACCTTGGCGACGATCGCCGCGACCTCCGGTTCTTCGGAGGCGACGTTGGCCAGGATCGCTTCGCGCCGGGCCGGAGGGAGGCGGTCGAGGACGGTCCGCGTGTAGGAGCCGACGGGCACGCTGGGATCGCCGACCACGACCTTCGTGCCCGGTTCGCCGAGCTGGGCCAGCGAGCCGAGGTGGCTGCCGGCGGGGACGATCACGATCAGTTCGTTGGCGGCGAAGACCCGGGGCGCTTCGACCAGGCCCTTTTCATGCAGTTCGCCCGGGTAGCCGGTGTCGGCGGAGAGGAACACGTCCGCCTTGACGCCCTGCTCGATCTGCGCGGCGAGCTGGTCGGAGCCGGCGAAGGAGGTCCTGACCCCGGCGCCTTCGAACGATTCGGCGTATTCGCCCACCGCTTCGGTCAGCGAGGAGGCGCCGAGCACGAGCAGCGTCCCGCCGCCTTCCTTCCCGCCCGAGCCGCCGCAGGCGGCGAGCAGGAGCAGGGCCGGCACCGCGAGCCCGCCGAGCAGCGCGAGCGCCTTGCCGCGCCGCGGGCGCGTCCGCCGCGGCCCCACCTCACCCGCCCCGCATGACCATCACCGAGGTCGCCTTGACGGTCGCGACGGCCGCCGCGCCCGGGACCAGGCCGAGCTCCTCGACCGAGTCGCGGGTGATGGCGGCGGTGACGAGGTGCCCGCCCTCGACCTCGATCTCGACCAGCGCCATCACCCCGTCCACCTCGACCGAGCGGACCACGCCCGGAAAGCGGTTGCGGGCGGAGAACGAGTCGCCGGTCCCGTGGCGGGCAGGGGCGGCACGCAGACGCTCGATCTCGCTCACCGGGACCCGGCGGCGATTGCGCTCGTCGCGGGTCGTCCTGAGCCGGCCCGCGCGGTCCCAGCGGCGGAGGGTGTCGGCGCTGACCCCGAGCTGCCTCGCCGCCTCGCCGACCCCGACCGTCTCCATGCCTAGGCAGTGTATAGGCAGAGCCGAATTTGCCCGCTCAGTCGCCCATCAGGTCCCGCACCGCCTCACGGCGGTAGTCGAAGATGCGCTCGACGTCGCGCTTGACGAGGAGGCGCCGCGCGAGCTCGCCGAGCGGCCCGAGCGGGAGCGAGTAGCGGACGACGTCGCGGATCGTCGTCGCCCCCTCGCCGGCCGGCTCGAACAGGTGGGTGTGCTCCCAGAGGGCGTAGGGCCCGCTCAGCTGGCGGTCGACGAAGCGCAGCGGCGGCTCCCAGACGTCGATCCGCGTGCGCCAGTGGACCGGAGCCCCATGCAGGCGCAGGCGGTACTCGATCAGCGCCCCCTCGCGCATCTCGATCGGCGCCGGGGTCAGCACGCTGAAGGCGAGCCAGGGCGGGGTGATCCGCTCGAGGTTGTGGGCGTCGGCGAAGAACTCGAAGGCCCGCTCCCGCGGCAGCCCGACCCGCTGGCTGCGTTCGAGGACGTGGACGGCGCTCATCCGCGGGCCGGCGCTGCGGCGGCGGAGGCCGCCGGGACCTGCTGGGTGATGCAGTGGATGTTGCCGCCGCCGAGCAGGATCTCCCGCGCCGGCACGCCGACGACCTCGCGATCCGGGAAGCAGCCCCGGAGGATCTCTGCGGCCTCCTCGTCGTGGCGCTCGTCGAGCAGGGGGAAGACGACGCGGGAGGTGCCGAGGTAGAAGTTGACGTAGGAGCCGGCGAGCCGGTCGCCCGGCTGCCGCGGCTGGGTGCCCTCGATCCGGTCGACGCCGGCCGCCTCCACGGCCTCGATCGCGAGCGGACCCGGGGAGGGGAGCAGGACGACCTCGAAGGGGCGGCCGCGGGCGTCGCTCGCCGCCTCGAGGCGCTCGCGGGCGTCGCGGGAGATCTCGTGCTGCGGGTCCGCGGGGTCCTCGCACCAGGTGAGGAGGACGACGCCGGGGTGGGCGAAGCAGGCGAGGTTGTCGACGTGGCCGTCCGTCTCGTCCCCGTAGACGCCGCGCCCGAGCCAGACGACCTGCTCGGTGCCGAGGTGCTCGTGCAGCGCGGCCTCGATCTGCCCGCGCGAGAGGCCGGGGTTCCGATTGGGGTTCAGCAGGCATTCTTCGGTGGTGAGGACGGTCCCCTCGCCGTCCACGTGGATGGAGCCGCCCTCGAGCACGAGCGGCGCCCGGTAGCGGTCGGCGCCTTCGATCTCCAGCACCTTGGCGGCGACCCGCTCGTCTCGGTCCCAGGGGAAGTAGAGGCCGCCCTCGAGCCCGCCCCAGGCGTTGAAGCGCCAGTCGACGCCGCGCCGTCCCCCCCTGTCGTCGACCACGAAGGTGGGGCCGCAGTCGCGGATCCAGGAGTCGTCGCTGGACACCTCGACGACCCGGATCTCGGGCGCCAGGACCGAGCGGCAGTGCTCGAACTGGGCGTCCGAGACCGCCATCGTGACCGGCTCGGAGGCGGCGATCGCGGCGGCGACCTCGGCGAAGGCGGCCTGCGCCGGCTTCGCCCCCCAGCGCCAGTTGTCGCTGCGCTCGGGCCACAGCATCCAGCACCCGGAATGGGGCTCGAACTCGCCAGGCATCCGGTAGCCGTCGGCCGCCGGGGTGGAGTCGAGGGTCGCGCTCACACGGGCATTGTTGCCGAAGCGGCGATCGACCCCGCGGGGGGCGGATGTCGGCAGGCCCTCGGGCGGCTACAGTCGGAGGGAATGACCGAGACGCGCATCATCGCCGCCTCCGGGGTCGAGCACTCACCGGCGCGCAAGCGCCCCCCCGAGCGCGAGCCGTTCCGGATCGCCGCCGTCCAGGAGCGCTGGCACGAGGATCCCGACGAGCACCTGGCGGCGCTCGGGCTCGGGATCCGTCTCGCGGCCGAGGCCGGCGCCGCGCTCGTCTGCCTGCAGGAGCTGACGCTGAGCCGCTACTTCGCCGTCGACCCGGCTGGGCCCGACGAGACCGGCGCGGCGCCGGAGGACCTGCCGGGCGGCCCGACGTTCGAGTTCGCGGCCGCCGCGGCGAGGGAGAGCGGCGTCCACGTCCACGCCTCCCTCTACGAGCGCGACGAGGCGCCCGACGGCCTCGGCTACAACACGGCGATCGTCGTCTCGCCCGAGGGCCGGCTCGTCGCCCGCACCCGCAAGCTCCACATCCCGGTCACGGCCGGCTACCACGAGGACCGCTACTTCCGGCCGGGCCCCGGCCACGAAGATCCCTTCCCGGTCGTCGCCCTCGGCCAGCTGCGGCTCGGGCTGCCGACCTGCTGGGACCAGTGGTTCCCGGAGGTCGCCCGCGCCTACAGCCTCGGTGGCGCCGAGGTGCTGGTCTACCCGACCGCGATCGGGTCGGAGCCCGACCATCCCGAGTTCGACACGCAGCCCCTCTGGGAGCGGGTGATCGTCGCCAACGGGATCGCCAACGGCGTCTTCATGGTCGCCGTCAACCGCTTCGGCGACGAGCCGCCGCTGCGCTTCTACGGCTCCTCGTTCATCTCCGACCCCTACGGCCGGGTCCTCGTCCAGGCTCCCCGGGACGAGCCCGCGGTCCTGATAGCCGACCTCGACCTCGACCAGCGCCGCGACTGGCTCGAGCTCTTCCCCTTCCTCACGACCCGCCGGCCCGACGCCTACCGCCGGCTGGTCGAGCCGCACGCGGGCGACGGCTAACCTGACGCGGCATGACCTGCCCCAAGTGCAAAGGCCAGATGCGGACCCACGAGCGCAACGGCGTCACGATCGAGCAGTGCACCCGCTGCCACGGGATCTTCCTCGACCGGGGCGAGTTCGAGCAGCTCCTCGGCCGCGAGATCTCCGTCCTCGGCCCGAAGCCCCCGGGCTCCTCCACCAAGCGCTGAGCCGGCCGGCCTCCGGGACTCCGCCCCCGCGGGCGAGGTGAGGTTCGTCACACGAGAGCGGCAGTGTGAGCGCGATCACAAAGCGAACAGAGGTTCGATGGAATACTTGTATACAAGTCAAATTCCCGACTCGGAGTCACGATGAAGAACACGACTTGGAAGATCACGACGATGAAGGACGGGGCGCCCGTCGCGAGTGTCGAGGGCGTCGGCCACGACAACGCCGTCGCCGCGATCGAGGACGCGATGCGCGGCCGCGACCCGCTCGCCCGTATCGCCCGCCGCGGCGCCGCCGCGGAGACGAAGTCCGAGACGCTGGCGGCCGCCGCCTGAGCGGACCCCATCGGCCGGCGGCTCAGCCGTCGGCCGGCCCGGCGAAGTAGTCCGGGTGTTCCTCGCGCATCCGCGGGACCTCGCGCAGGACCTGGCGCAGGTGGTCCCTGAGGTGCCGCTCCGCCATGTCGGGGTCGTGGGCGGAGAGCGCGTCGAGCACCTTGCGGTGCTCGGCCAGCATCTCCTCGAGGTAGTTCGGCATTCCCAGGCTGAGTCGGCGGACGCGGTTCAGGTGGGCCTTCGCCCGCTCGCTCACGGTCCATACCGTGCGGTGGCCGCTGAGGTCGCAGAGGGTGCGGTGGAAGGAGTCGTCCAGCAGGTAGAAGGCGTCGAGGTCGCCCTGCTCGATCGCCCGCTCCTGCCCGCGCAGGTTTTCCTCGAGCGCGGCGATGTCGGCTTCGCCGACGACCTGCGCGCTGATCCGGACGGCGGCGCACTCCAGCGACTCGCGGATGAACTGGGCGTCGGCGATCGCCGCCGGGTCGACCCGGGAGACGAAGCTGCCGAGCTGCGGGACCGTCTCGACCAGGCGGTCCTCCCGCAACAGGCTGAGGCCCTCGCGGACCGGCGTGCGGCTGATCCCCATCTCGGCGGCGAGGGTGTTCTCCGAGAGTCGCTGGCCCGGCTCGAGCTGCCCGCGGACGATCGCGTCGCGCAGCGCCGCGTAGACCTGCACCCTGGTCGGCGTCGTGCCGCCCCGTGCGCGCTTGAGCGTGATCGCGTTCTCCACCCGCCCAGGGTAAGGGGCCGGCGCGAGATCGGGTCGGGAAGGGCTCAGGGAACGCCGCGCGCGACCTCGAGCCGGAAGGCCGAGCGGACCGGGTGCGCGGGCTTGTAGAAGGTCGCCGTCTGGGTCGTCACGCGCCACGGGGAGGGCAGCTTCCCGCCCGGCTGCGCGAGGAACCGCGTGAACAGGACCGAGGCGCGCCGGCAGGTGATCGCCGACCCGGTCGGCAGGTAGATCAGGTACTGGCCGCGGCGGAACCTGAGCGGGCCGACGACCGTCGTCGCGTTGACCTCGAAGGTGCCGGGGCAGAGCCTGCCGATCGACGGGTTGTTGCCGCCCCCGCCGCCGCTGCGCTGGACGGTGAAGCCGGGGCGGGAGCCCTTGACGAAGCTCGCCTTGCCGCTGCCCTGCGCGACCACGCGCCAGCCGCCGGGGAGTTTCCCGTCCCAGTCCTCCAGGAAGCGGGCGAAGAGCTGCGAGGTCCGCGCGCAGGAGAGCCCCGATCCGGGCGAGGGCGTGACCGCGTAGCTGCCGGCCGGGAAGCTGGCGGGCCCGATGCGGTCGTCGTGAAGGACGCGGAAGCTGGGACAGCCCGCGGCCGTCGCTCCGGTGACGCCGAGGCCGAGCACCGCGAGCAGCGCCAGCGCGGCGAGCGCCAGCCCGGTCGCCGCCAGGGACGCCGTCTTGCGGTGGCCGAGGGTCACGAGGGCGAAACCTAGCAGCGGCGCAGGCGACCGGCGGGCGACGCCGGCGGCGGCCGCGGCCCGGGAAAAGTCGCGCGTGGCCGATCCTTAACATGCGAGCGGCCCATGCCCGAACCAGTTAAGCGCAACCAGCGCTACATGCCCGGGCTCGACGGGCTGCGGGCGATCGCCGTGCTCGCGGTGATCGTCTTCCACCTCGGCTTCGACTGGGCGCCGGGCGGGCTGCTCGGCGTGGGGATCTTCTTCACCCTCTCCGGCTACCTGATCAGCGACATCCTGCTCGCCCAGCTCTCGGCCCGCGGCCGGATCCGGCTCGGCGCCTTCTGGCTCGGGCGCGCCAGGCGCCTGCTGCCGGCGCTGTTCGTGATGCTCCTGATCGTCATCGCCTGGGTGACGATCTTCGGCCCCGCGCAGCCCGACCAGTTCCGCAAGGCCGTCGTCTCGGCGATCTTCTACGTCAACAACTGGCAGCAGATCTTCGGCAACGTCTCCTACTTCGCGCGTTTCGCGCCCGAAGGCCCGCTCAATCACCTCTGGTCGCTCTCGGTCGAGGAGCAGTTCTACATCCTCTGGCCGTTCCTGCTCCTGCTTGGCACCAAGCTCGTTCGCGAGCGCCCGCTGCCCTCCGGGGTGCGCCCGCGGCTGGCGATGGTGACGCTCGCGCTGGCGCTCGTCTCGACGATCGAGATGGCGATCCTCTACCACCCGACGCTCGACCCCTCGCGGATCTACTACGGGACCGACACCCGCGCCGGCGGCCTCCTCTTCGGCGCGGCGCTGGCGATGGTCTGGCCGAGCCGCCGCCTCAGCCACCGCATCACCCCCGAGGCGCGCCGCGTCCTCGACGGGATCGGCGTGATCGGCCTGGTGATCATCGCGATCATGATCTGGCAGGTGGGGGAGTTCGACGCGTTCCTCTACCGGGGAGGGTTCGTCGTCCTCTCGCTGGCCACGGTGATGGTGCTGATGCCGCTCACGCATCCGGCCTGCCGGCTCGGCGCGGTGCTGGGAATGCGGCCGCTGCGCTGGGTCGGCGTCCGCTCCTACGCGATCTACCTGTGGCAGACGCCGATCATCGTCCTCACCGCCGCCAACGCCCAGAACCCCCAGGACGAGGGCCTGCTGCGAAAAGCGCTCCAGGTCGCCGCGATCTTCGCCATCGCCGCCCTCTCCTGGCGTTTCGTCGAGGAGCCGATCCGCCACGGCGCGATCGGCCGCTTCCTCGCCCGCCGCCGCGCCGTCGGCTGGAGCTGGCAGACATTCGCGCCGCCGATGCGCGGCGTGATCATCGCCACCGGCGTGGTCCTGGTCGTCGCCGCGGCGGGAATGGCCGGGCTGAACGCGGCCAGCGCCGAAGGCGAACAGACGCGGGTCGAGGAAGCGCGCGCGGCCGGCACCGGCAAGCCGCCGCCGCTTACCCCGCAGCAGGCGGCCGAAGCGACCAAATCGTCCTGTCGGGCCGTCGTCCACATCGGCGACTCGACCTCCGAGGGGCTCGACTCGCCCGAATACCTGCCGGTGAAGAGCCAGCGGATCGAAAACCGCTACAACGAAGTCGGCGTCAGGCAGGTGCACATGGAGGTCCAGGGCGCCCGGTCGATCGAAGAGCGCTTCGAAGAACAGCCGAACGCGCAGGAAGTGGCGGAGGCCTACAAGGCGCAGGGCTACAGGGGCTGCTGGGTGCTGGCGCTGGGGACCAACGAGGCCGCGAACGTCGCCGCCGGCTCCAACGTCGGCGAGCGCGAACGGATCGACAAGATGATGAACATCATCGGCGACGAACCGGTGCTGTGGGTCAACGTCCGCTCGCTGGTCGAACCCGGCGACCCCTACTCGGCCGAGAACATGAAGAAATGGGACGAAGAACTCGTCCGCGCCTGCGCCACCTACCCCAACATGCGCGTCTACAACTGGGCCGCCGACGTCAAAGACTCCTGGTTCATCGAAGACGGGATCCACTTCACCTCTCCCGGCTACGCGGCTCGCGCGCTGCTCATCGCCCACGCGCTCGCCCACGCCTTTCCGGCCGACGGCAAGACCCAGGGCGGCACCGCCCACTGCCTCGTGAGCTAGGCGCGGGGGCCGGTCGCGAGTTCCGTCCGGGCCCTCCGCTCAGGCCGTCCGCGGCGGCTCCGGCTCGGCCCGCGGCTCGAGCTGGATCTCGCGCTCGGCGCCGGGCCGACCCTCCTCGATCTCGCGCCCGCGCTCGATCTCCGCGTCGAGCTCCAGGCCGAAGAGGA
>JBLNAC010000308.1:0-4983 GCA_050259155.1 Syntrophothermus sp. | reverse complement strand
GAGACGCATCGGCCGGGGACGCCGATCGAGTGCGGCGGCCCGAGGGCGGCGCGATCGATGCGTCGCATGTCGGACGGACGCCGCCTCACCCTCGTCGTCGACCCCACGCAGGATCGCTTCGACCGCTACGGGCGCCTGCTCGCCTACGCGATCCGGCGCGGGGGTCTCGACCTCGACCGCGCCCAGATCAGCCGCGGCTGGGCCGCCGTCTACGTCTACGCGCACAACCCCTTCCGGCGGGTCCGGGCCTACCGCCGCAGCCAGCGAGCCGCCCGATCCGAGGGACGCGGAGTCTGGTCGCTCTGCGGGGGCGATTTCCACAGCGCCTCCTAGCGAAGCGACGCTGCTAGATGTTGATGGTCCCGTCCGGGTCCAGGATCAGCGGCGCCCAGAACTCGGGGCCGGTTGCGACGCCGGGCATGATGCCGGGAAGCCCGCCCTGCTCAACCGCTCTGTACTGGTATTCGCCGGCGGGCAGGCCAAGGCCTTCGCTCTGCTCGCGAAGATGCTTGAACGCCTCGAGCGGACCCTGATCGCCGCTGCCCTCCCCGGTCCCCACCGGCTGTGGGTCGCCATCTGGGGGCACGTACCTGAACGCGTAGACCATGTGCCGGAGCCTAGATGATCGATTCAACGACCAGTCCGCCGTCACCCCACAACAGAAAACGCCCCGCCGGGGAGGCGGGGCGTTTCTGGGGTTACTACAGGGAGGAGAGATATGTATCTCTGTATATGTGGATCGGTGGGAGGTAGGTGAGCCCGGTTATGTCGTGGGCGCCGGCTGTGGGAAGCAACCGGGGCCATGTTTACGACGAGGGACTCAGCCAGAAAGTCTTTGTGCTCCTTAGTCGGTTTCCTGCAACCAATCCTTGACCAGGATACGAACATATGTGCGCTTTGTGTGTGAGGGCGATCACAGATGCCCTGCGGGGCGTTCGACCGGGGCTCTTCGCGTCTCTTGTATCCAAGTAGCCCAGTACGCCGTTTATTAGCAGCCTGAGATCAGCGGATCGTCAAGAAGATGTTGCGCTCCGTGGAAAAACACAAAGGAGCGGCCGGATGGGGGCCTTCGCTGTAGCGTTCCGCCGGTGAAGAAGGCCCGGATAGATGCCGTGCTGGCGGAACGCGGCCTGTTCCCGTCGCGGTCCGCGGCGGCCGGCGCGGTTCGGGCCGGCGAAGTGCGGGTCGGTCGCGACGGCCCGGTGGCGCTGCGGCCGAGCCAGCTGGTGGAGGCGGAGGCGCCACTGGTGGTCGAGCCGCGACCGCGGTACGTCTCCCGCGGGGGGATCAAGCTCGAGAACGCGCTGGAGGCGCTGGAGATCGACGTGACCGGCCGCGACTGCCTCGACGTCGGCGCCTCGACCGGCGGCTTCGCCGACTGCCTGCTGCAGCGGGGCGCCGCCCGCGTCGTCGCCGTCGACGTCGCCTACGGGCAGCTGGCCCAGCGCCTGCGGGAGGATCCGCGAGTGACCGTGGTCGAGCGCCGCAACGCGCGCTCTCTGACCCCCGCGGACCTGCCGTTCGCGCCCTCGCTGGCGGCGATCGACGTCTCCTTCATCTCGCTGACCAAGGTGCTGCCCGCGGTCGCCGCCTGCCTCGCGCCGGGCGGCCAGGTGCTGGCGATGGTGAAGCCGCAGTTCGAGCTCGGCAAGCACCGTGTCGGCCGCGGAGTCGTCCGCGCGGATGCCGACCGCCGCGAGGCGATCCTGCGCGTCGCCGAGGCCGCCCGCGAGCTCGGCCTCGCCGTCCACGGCTTCGCCCCTTCGGGGCTGCCGGGGCCGAAGGGCAACCGCGAGACCTTCGTCTGGTGCGGCGGCGAGGGGCCGGAGGCCTCCGACCTCGAGGCCGCCCTGCTCGCCGCGGAGGAGGACGGCGAGGGATGAGGACCGCCGACCTCATCACCCACTCCCATCCCTCCGCCGCCACCGAGGCGGTGGCGGTCGCCGTCGCCGTCGCGCACGAGTCCGGCTGGAGGCTGGTCGCCGACCAGGAGGAGTTCGAGAAGCACGGCTCCGCCGCCGAGGGCATCGACCTGGTCGCCGCGGGGGACGAGCCCGATCTCTGCCTGGTGCTCGGCGGCGACGGCTCCATCCTCCACGCGCTGCGCCGCTACGCGGGCACGCGGGTCCCCGTCTTCGCGGTCAACTTCGGGACGGTCGGCTTCCTCGCCGCCGTCGACCGCGAGGAGGCGGAGCCGGGGATCCGCAGAGCCCTCGCCGGCGAGACCGAGACCATCGTCCTGCCCGGGCTCGAGGTGAGCTGTCGCGGCGAGCGGCTGCTCGGCTTCAACGACATCACCCTCGCCCGCCGGCCCCACGACCGCGTCGCCGAGCTCAGCTACCGGATCGCGGGGGAGGAGGTCGGCCACGTCCGCTGCGACGGGCTTGTCGCCGCCACGCCCGCCGGCTCGACCGGCTACAACCTCGCCAACCACGGTCCGATCCTCGCCTGGGGCGTGAAGGGGTACGTGGTCAGCTACATCTCGCCCCACTCGCTGACGGCGCGCGCCCTCGTCGTCGCGCCCGCCGACGTCCTCCACGTCGGCAACGCCGCGGCGCGCGAGCCGGTCGAGGTCGCCGTCGACGGCAACGCCTTCGGGCTGCTCCCGTCGGGCGACTCGCTGGAGGTCCGCTTCGTCGACTCGGTCGGGCACCTGGCGCAGCTGCCGGGCAGCAGCTTCTACCAGCGGATCCGCGAGAAGTTCGGCCATCTGGCCGTGTAGCCCACGGGCCGCCGCCGCGGTTCTCTAGGCTCCCTGACCAATGGAGCGGAAATGGTGGACCCTGGTCCTGATCTCGACCGCGACGTTCATGTTGCTGCTCGACATCACGGTGGTCAACGTCGCCCTGCCGGACATCAGGGACGAACTCAACGCCAGCCTCTCCAGCCTGCAGTGGGTCGTCGACGCCTACTCGCTGATGCTCGCCGCCTTCCTCCTCACCGCCGGCTCGCTCGGGGACCGGCTCGGCCGCCGCCGCGTCTTCACGATCGGCTTCGCGACGTTCACCTTCGCCTCCTTCCTCTGCGGTATCGCCGGCGATCCGACCCTCCTCAACCTGGCGCGCGGCCTCCAGGGCATCGGCGGCGCCGGCATGTTCGCCACCTCGCTGGCGCTGATCGGCCAGGAGTTCCACGGCAAGGACCGGGCGACGGCCTTCGGCGTCTGGGGGGCGACGATCGGCGGCGCCGTCGCGATCGGGCCGCTGGTCGGCGGCGTCATCACCGAGCACCTCGGCTGGCAGTGGATCTTCTTCGTCAACATCCCGATCGGGCTCACGGCGATCGTGCTCACCGAGCGCAAGATCGTCAACGTCTACGCCGACGACCCCGAGCCGGTCGACCTGCCCGGGCTGGTCAGCTTCTCGGCGGGCCTGTTCCTGCTGATCTTCGGCCTGATCCGCGGCAACCCGGAGGGGTGGGGCAGCCCGCTGATCCTCGCCTGCCTGATCGGCGCGGTCGCGCTCCTCGCCCTCTTCATCGAGATCGAGCGCCGCTCCGACCACCCGATGCTCGACCTCTCGCTGTTCGCCAACCCGGCATTCAACGGGGTCTCGATCGTCGCCTTCTGCCTCTCGTCCGGGATGTTCGCGATGTTCCTGTACCTGACGATCTACATGCAGGGGGTGCTCGACTTCTCGCCGCTGAAAGCCGGGCTGCGCTTCCTGCCGCTGACCGTCCTTTCCTTCATCGCCTCGCCGATCGCCGGGAGCCTCTCGCACAAAGTGCCGATCCGCCTCCTGCTCGGGGGCGGGCTGACCCTGGTCGGGATCGGGCTGCTGCTGATGCACGGTGTCTCCCCGGACTCGGGATGGACGGCGCTGCTCGCCGGCTTCGTCGTCGCCGGGGTCGGCATCGGGACGACCAACCCGGGCATCGGCCAGGCGGCGATCGCCGTCGTGCCGGTGCAGAAATCGGGCATGGGCTCGGGCATCAACACGACGTTCCGCCAGGTCGGGATCGCGACCGGCGTCGCGGCCCTCGGCGCGATCTTCCAGTCGCGGATCGACTCCAAGCTCGCCGAGCTGCTGCCGCGGGCGCCGGCGGGGCTGAGCGAACTCGTCGCCTCGGGCGGGTCGAAAGCCGCCGCCGAAGTGACCGCCCCGGCCCGGCGCCAGGCCGTCGAACGGGCCTCCGACGTCGCCTTCGTCGGCGCCTTCAACGAGATCATCCTGATCGCCGCCGTCGTCTCCCTGGTCGGCGCCGGGCTCGGCTTCGCCCTGGTGCGCTCCCGCTTCTTCGTCCAGCAGACGAGCGGTCCGCCCGAGCCGGCCGCGGCCTGACGGTTCGATCCGCGGCCGCTGCTAGACAGGGACCGTGCTGCGCGAGCTGCGGATCGAGAACCTGTTGCTGATCGAGCGGGCCGAGCTGCGGCTCGGCGAGGGCCTCAATGCGATCACCGGCGAGACCGGGGCCGGCAAGACGGTGCTCGCCCACTCGCTCGACCTGCTGATGGGGGGTCGGGCGCGGCCCCAGATCGTCAGGCCCGGCGCGGAGGAGGCATGGGTCGAGGGGGTCTTCGACCTGCCGGCGGGGCTGCTCGCGGAGCCCGAGCTCGCCGAGCTCGCCGAGCGGCTGCCGGAGGGCGCGGAGGAGGTCGTGATCGGGCGCCGGGTCGCGGCCGCCGGGCGCACGAGCGCCTTCCTCGCCGGCCGCGCCGCCAGCGCCGCCGACCTCAGGCTCCTCGGCGGGCGGCTGCTCGCCTTCTTCGGCCAGCACGAGCACCGCAGGCTGACGATCTCATCCGCGCAGCTGGAGATCCTCGACGGCTTCGCCGGCCCCGAGCAGCTGGAGCTGCGCGAGCGCTACCGCGAGGCGCACCGCGACTGCGTCCGGCTCGCCGCCGAGCTGGCCGGGCTTCGCCAGCGCGAGGGCTCGCGCGAGCGGGACCTCGACCTGTACCGCTACGAGCTGGCGGAGATCGAGGAGGTCGCGCCGACGCCCCAGGAGCGCGAGGATCTCGGCGCCCGGCGCGAGCGCCTGCGC
>JBLNAC010000307.1:0-4487 GCA_050259155.1 Syntrophothermus sp. | reverse complement strand
GCCCCGCCGGGGGCCCCGGCCCGGCCCCCCCCCGGCGCCCCCGCCCCCCCCCACCGCGGCGCCGCGGACGCCGAGCAGCCGGACGGGCCGCGGCGGGTCGTAGGCCCGCAGCAGCTCGAGCGCGAGCGGCACGACGACCGCCGGGTCGTTGGTCGCCCGCTCGACGGAGTGCGAGCGGGTGACGTTGGTCCAGTCGTCGAGGCGCACCTTGATCCCGATCGAGCGGCCGGCGAGGTTGCGGCGGGCGAGCCGGCGGCAGAGCTCCTCGCCGAGCGCGGTCAGATGCGCCTCCATCTCCTCGCGGCTGCCGACGTCGGCGTCGAAGGTGATCTCCGTCGACTGGGACTTGGTCTCCCGCGAGACCGCGACCGGGGTCTCGTCCCAGAGCCTGCCGCGGGCGTGGAGCCAGGCACCGGAACGCGGTCCGAAAGCGGCTTCCAGCTCGGGGCGCCCGCGCCCGCGCAGGTCGGCGAGGGTGCGGACCCCCATCCGCTCCAGCCGCTCCACGGTCTTCGGCCCGATCCCCGGGATCAGCCCCGGCGAGGCGCCGGCAAAGCGGCTGAGGGCCGCGTCGCGCGAGAGGACCACGAGCCCGGCCGGCTTGCCCATCTCGCTGGTGATCTTCGCCAGCATCCGGCTCTCGGAGATCCCGATCGAGCAGGTGAGGCCGGTCTGCTCACGGACCTGTGACGCGATCCGCCGCATCGTCGCCTTCGGCGAGTAGATGCCGGTCAGGTCGAGGTAGGCCTCGTCGAGGCCGACCACCTCGACCGTCTCGACGTTGCGCCGCAGCACCTCCATCACCCGCGCCGAGGCCTCGCGGTAGGCGGGGAAGTCGGGCTCGATGAAGGTCGCGTCGGGCAGCCGGCGCCGCGCCGTCGCCGCCGGCATCGCCGACCGGATCCCGGCCAGCCGCCGCGCCTCGTAGCTCGCCGTCGTCACCACCGCCCGCGGCCCCGAGCCGCATACGACCACCGGCCTGCCCCTCAGCTCGGGACGCCTGAGCAGCTCCACCGACGCGTAGAACGCGTCCATGTCGAGGTGGGCGACGACACGGGGCCAGTCGTTGATCTCGGCCACCGGTCCAAGGTACGGCGCGGGGCGGCGGATCCTGGCTCTATCGCGCCAAGCCGTCCCGCGGTCACGCCGGCGCAGCATCATTCGCAACGAAAGCGTGTTCTTCGATCGAGGGTTCTCAAAATGAAGAGACTTTCTGCTCGCATTCTGCTCGTTTTCTCGCTGTGCCTTGCAGGCCTGGCGCCCGCGGCGCATGCCGCGGCGGCGCCGCTGGCGCTCGACCCCTCGTTCGGGCAGGGCGGCATCGTCAGGGGCGGCACCGGTGTGCCCGACTACCGCAGCGCCGCGGGCGTGGCGGTCGCGCCCGGCGGCGACGTCCTCGTCGTCGGCGTCGGCTCCGAAGGCACCGCCGTCGCCCGGTACCTGCCCAACGGCAAGCCCGATCCCGGCTACGGGCAGGGTGGCATCGCCGACCTCGACGGCTCGGTGCCTGCCGGCGACTCCACGTCGCTGGAATCGGTCGGCGGCATCAACGACCTCGCGGTCGACTCCCGCGGCCGGGCGCTGCTGCTCTGGCGCGGCTCGAAACTCACCCGCCTCACGGCCGGAGGGGAGATCGACCGCTCGTTCGGCGTGGCGGGAACGGTCACGCTCTCGGGCAGGCTGACCACTCCCCACTTCGTCCGGTTCGTGACGCTGGCGAACGGCCGCATCCTCCTCGCCGGCTACGGGTACGGGAGCTCCCGCATGTACGTCCAGCGCCTGCTCGCCGACGGCTCCCCCGACCGGTCGTTCGGCACGAACGGCCTGGCCAGCGTCGTGGCCGGCAACCCGAAGAGGAACGCGGCCGCACTGCGGCTCGCGGTCGGCCCCGGCGGGGACATCACCCTCGCCGGCTTCGCCTCCCAGCGCCCCGCCCTCGTCCGGCTGCTTGCCGACGGAAAGCCCGATCGCGCCTTCGGCCAGGACGGCCGCGCGGTTCTCCCGAGCTGGCTCGGAGGCCAGGCGAGCGCCCTGACGCTGACCTCCGGCGGCGGCGCGATGATCGGCTGCCGCTGCTGGAACCGGAGCACGGGCTCCCGCCGCCTCGCCCTGCTTCGCTTCGGCCCCAGGGGCAGGCTCGACCGCCGCTTCTTCGCCGCCTCGCTGGTGAGGGAGAGGGGCGGTAACGGGTTCCGACCCACCGCGCTGCTCCTCACCGGCGGCTGGATCCTCGCCGCCGGCGGCGGCCAGGGGCCGTCGCTCCGCATCTTCCATGCCGACGGCAGGCCGGGACCGTCGCTCGCGGGCGTCGAAGGCGTCCCCAGCGACCGTTTCTCCGGTGTCTTCGCCGCCGCCCAGGGGGAGAAGCCGCTCCTCCTCTGGACCCCGAAGGCGCAGCAGCCGCCGGGCGCCGAGCTCCTGCTCGAGCGCTTCCTCGTCCGCTGAGCAGGACCTAGACTCCAGGCATGGCTTCCGCCGAGGCGAAGAACCTGGAGGCGATCTCCAGGGCGATCGACCAGCACAACGCCAACTGCCCCTTCCCGGCGGCGGAGGTGCGGATGAACCCCTTCGAGGTCGAGCGGCTCGGCTGGGACACGATCCGCGGCCTGCCCGTCGTCCCCGACGGCGCGATCGGGACCGGCCGCTTTCGCATCGTCTGCTCCCGCGACATGGAGGGCGACGGCCTCGAGGTCGTCGAGGCGGTCGGCCAAGAGCTCGAGACCGCCACCCCGGTCCAGAACTAGAGCTGGAGGACCGCCACCCCCGGTCCAGACCTAGACGCCGAAACCGCGGAAAGGTCCGCTAGGCGTACGAAAACGCGGTTTCGGTGATCAGACGCTGTTCCAGAAGTCGAGGCCCAGGCCTTCGAACCAGTTCTGCACTTCGATGTTGAGCTGGGTGATTTCGCCGGTCCAGATCAGGATTCCCATCGCGATCAGGATCAGGCCGCCGATCGCGACGATCACCTGGTAATGGCGCTTGACCACGCTGAAGGCGGTCGTCATCCGCGAGAAGGCGAGCGCGGTGAGCAGGAAGGGGATCGCCAGGCCGGCCGAGTAGACGGCGAGCAGGAAGGCGCCGTGGCCGGCAGATTCGGAGACCGCGGCCGCGGAGAGGATGGCGCCCAGGGTCGGGCCGATGCACGGCGTCCAAGCGATCGCGAAGGCGGCGCCGGCGACGATAGGGCCGCCCTTGCCGGCTCGCTCCAGCAGCGCGTCGACGTGCCACTCGCGATTGAGCCGGGTGACGAATAGGGAGGAGACGAAGAGGACGCCCATGGCGACGATCAGCGCCCCGGAGATCTTCGTCAGCAGCTGCTTGTGTTGGTCGAGGAACGAGCCGAGCCCGGTCGCGCCGAGGCCGAGCAGGATGAAGATCGCCGAGAAGCTGGCGACGAACAGCAGGCTCGGGCCGAGCACGCGGCGCCAGCCGGCGTCGTCCAGCTCGGCGGCGGAGACCCCGGTGACTGCCGAGAGGTAGCCGGGCACGAGCGGCAGCACGCAGGGCGAGAGGAAGGAGACGACCCCCGCCGCGAGGGCGGCGAAGACCCCGACCCCGGCGGCCGGATCCGAGCTGATTGCGGCGATCGCCACGGCCCCTCAGGTTACCCTCAGGCCCGTGCCGAGCCTCCAGCCGCAGCCGGGGCCGCCTGACGCCGGCGGAGTCGCCGCCGGCCGCCCCGCCCCTGCGCCGCTGTTCGCGATCGGCCCCGCCGAGCCGGGTCCCGCGATCCGGCGCGGCGCCCTGGTGGCGGTTCCGATCGGACTTTGCCTTCTCGTCGAGCTCGGGCTCGGCACCCCGACCAAGGGGGCGATCGCGACCGGCGCCCTGCTCGCCGGCTTCCCCGGGCTCGACGCCCCTGCCCGCCCCAGAGCCGGCTGGCAGGCGGCCGCCGCGCCGGCGATCGGGCTCGCCGCGGCGCTCGGCGTCCTCAGTGGCCAGACGATCCCGACCGCAGTGCTCGCGCTGGGGCTGCTCGGCGCCGCCGCCGGCTACTGCTTCGCCGCCTCCCTGCGGCTCGCGATCTACGGCCTCTCGGTGACGCTGGCGACGCTGATCACGCAGGGGCTCTTCCTGACGCCGGGCGACGCGGTGCCGGCGCTCCTCTGCGGCATCGCCGGCGGCTTCCTGCAGGCGCTCTGGTCCCTGCTGGTGTGGCTCTTGGCCGACCGCGCCGTCGAGGACCCCGAGAGCGCCTGGGATGCGGGCCGCGCCCGCGTCGCGCTGCGCGAGAACCTGACCCTGACCGCGCCGGCGGCGCGGCACGCGCTCCGCTTCGGCGCCGCCCTGGCCGTCGGCGTCGCCACCTACCGGCTGCTCGGCCTGCGGAGCCACGGCTTCTGGATCCCGCTCACGATCCTCTTCGTGATGCGGCCCGAGCGGGGCGAGACCGACCGGCGCCTCGTCCTCCGCGCCGTCGGGACCGCGCTCGGCCTGGTCCTCGCGACCGCCGCCGCCGAGGCCTTCGGCGGAGACGACCTGGCGCT
>JBLNAC010000306.1:0-6665 GCA_050259155.1 Syntrophothermus sp. | reverse complement strand
CGATCCTCGTCCTGGGCACCGACCCGCTGCACAGCTCGCCGATCCTCGACCTGCGGGTGCGCAAGGCGATCCGCCGCAACGGCGCCAGGCTGCTGGTCGCCACCGAGCGCCCGACGGCGCTGGACGGCGGCGCCGAGGCGATCGCCCGCTTCGCTCCCGGTCAGGCCGCCCACTTCGTCGGCGAGCTGACGCGGGCGCTCGGCGGCGAGGAGACGGTGGGCACGCCGCTGGCGGAGACGCTGAGGGAGGCCGGGAGGGTCGTCGTCCTCTGGGGCGAGCGGATCGGCGCCGAGGCGCAGGGCGCGCTGCTCGGCCTGGCCGCGGCCCTGAGGATCGCCGAGACCGACGGCGCCGGCCTGCTGGAGATCCCCGAGTTCGCCAACGCCCGCGGCCTGCGCGAGGCCGGCTGCCTGCCCGACGCGGCCCCCGGCCTGGCCGCCACCGAGGCCGGCATGGGCACCGAGCGGATCCGCGCCGCGCTCCAGGACCGCGAGCTCGCCGGGCTGATCCTGGTCGGGGTCGACCCGCTCCGCGACTTCCCCGACAGCGGCGCCTGGGAGGAGGCGCTGAACGCCGCCGGCTTCGTCGTCGCCCTCTCCACCTTCGAGACCGCCACCGCGGCCAAGGCCGACGTCCTCTTCCCGCTCGAGACCCACGCCGAGAAAGACGGCACCGTCACCCACCCCGACGGCCGCCTGCAGCGAGTCCGGCCGAGCGCCGGGCGTCCCGGGGACATCCGTCCCGGCTTCCTCCTGCTCAGCGAGCTCGCCGAAGCGCTCGGCCTGACCACCGGCGTCTACTCCCAGCCCACCGCCTTCGAGGCGCTGAGGGAAGCCGTCCCCTTCTACGCCGACGTGACCGACGAGCTGATCGGCGGCAAGGGCATCCGCTGGCAGGAGACCGAAGCTGCGGCGAATGCCCCGGCGGTGGAGGCGGCCGGTGCCGCCTCGTCCGAAGCTTCCGCGAGGCCGAAGCAGGTGGAGGGCGTCGGGGCGGGGTCGGCGGACACTCAGCCCGGCAGGGCGTCCGACGAGCCCGCCCCGGCGCCCTCACTCGCGCTCGGCACCTACCGCGACCTGTGGGCGGGCCCGATCACGGAGCTGAACCCGCCGCTGAGGTTCCTGAAGCCCCAGCAGCGGCTCGAGGTATCGGTCGCCGATGCCGAGCGGCTCGAGTTGCAGAGCGGCGACCGCGTCAGGGTCGGCCGCGACGGCGCCGCCGTCGAGGCGAGGGTCGTGGTCAGGGAACGGGTGCCGAACGGCGTCTGCTTCCTCGCCGAGGGGGTGGCTCCGGGCAACGCCAACGCGCTGCGCAACGGCGGGCCGGCGAGGGTCGAGATAGAGAAGCTGAGCGAGGTGCCGGCGTGATCCCGCTCGCCGACACCCAGTTCGTCGAAGCGACCTGGATCATGGTCGTCAAGTCGCTGGTGATCTTCGCCGTGATCTTCGCGATCCTGCCGGTGCTGACGGTCGTCGAGCGCAAGCTGATCGGTCGCTTCCAGCACCGCTACGGCCCCAACCGCGTCGGCCCGTTCGGCATCCTGCAGCCGCTCGCCGACGTCGGCAAGCTGATCTCCAAGGAGTCGTTCCGGCCCGCCAACGCGGTCTCGACGCTGTTCATCCTCGGCCCCCTGCTGCCGGTCCTCTCCGGGGTCCTGGCGCTGGCGATCATCCCCTGGGGCAACGTCCAGGACGGCGTCGGCCTCTACGGGATCGATGTCCCGATCGGCATCCTCTACTTCTTCGCGGTCGGCTCGATCGCCTTCTACGGCCTGCTGCTGGGCGGCTGGGCCTCGGGCTCGAAATACAGCCTGCTCGGCGCGATGCGCTCCGCCGCGCAGCTGATCTCCTACGAGGTGTCGATGGGCCTGGCGCTGCTCGGCGTGATCATGATGGCCGGCTCGCTCTCCCTGGTCGACGTGGTCGAGGCGCAGGGGAAGATCTGGTACATCGTCCCGCAGATCGTCGGCTTCCTGATCTTCATGCTGGCCGGGTTCGCCGAGACCAACCGCACGCCGTTCGACATGCCCGAGGCCGACGCCGAGCTGGTCCAGGGGTTCATGACCGAGTACGGCGGCATGCGGTTCGGATCCTTCCTGCTGGTCGAATACATGGAGATCCTGGTCGTCTCCGGGATCGCCGCGGCGATGTTCCTCGGCGGCTGGATGGGGCCCGGCCCCGGCTGGCTCGACCCGATCTGGATGCTGGTCAAGATGCTGGCCCTGGTCGTCGTCTTCATCTGGGTGCGGGCGACGCTGCCGCGCCTGCGCTACGACCAGCTGATGACGCTGGGCTGGAAAGTGCTGCTGCCCCTGGCGACGCTGAACGTGCTCGTCACCGCGGTCCTGGTGGTGTTGACGTGACCTTGAACGCGGTGAAAGGGGCCCCCGACCGCCTCCAGGGGAGTCAGATTGCGGCTGGAGACGGTCAGGGGCTGCGGCCAATCCTCAACCGGCATGTCCTCCGCTTCGCGTCCGGGCATGCCGGGTCAACCCCGAGAGGGAAGGCAGCCAATGCCTGACTTCCCCTACTTGAAGGACGGCGATGTCGTCGAGGTCCAGCGCGGCCCCGAGCCGGGCGGAGCCGGCGGCGCCTACCGAGCCTTCGGCGAGACCCTGCGCGGCCTGAAGACGACGCTCTCGCGGCTGATCGAGGGGCCGATGACGATCGAGTACCCGGAGGAGAAGACGCCGGTCTACCCGCGCTTCCGGGGCCGTCACAAGCTCCACCGCTTCGAGGACACGGGACTCGAGAAATGCGTCGGCTGCTCGCTCTGCGCCGCCGCCTGCCCGGCCGACTGCATCCGCGTCGTCGCCGCCGAGAACGACCCTGAGCACCGCGTCTCCTCGGGCGAGCGCTACGCCTCGGTCTACGAGATCAACCTCTCGCGCTGCATCTTCTGCGGCTACTGCGAGATCGCCTGCCCCTTCGACGCGATCACGATGGGCCACGACTACGAGATGGCCGACTACGACCGCGGCGACCTGATCTTCACCAAGGAGATGCTGCTCGCCGAGCCGGTCGAGCGGACGCCGCTGAGAAGCGAGGGCGAATAGTGGAAGCGGTGATCTTCTTCCTCGCCGCGATCGGCGCGATCGCCGGGGCCCTCGGCGTCGTCGCGCTGCAGAACCCGTTCTACAGCGTGCTTGCGCTGGTCGTGCACCTCTTCTCGCTGGCGGCGCTGTTCCTGCTGCTGACGGCGGCGTTCGTCGCCGCCGCCCAGGTCGTCGTCTACGCCGGGGCGGTGATGGTCCTCTACGTCTTCGTCGCCGCCTACGTCGGCGGCGGCGGCGAGCCGGTCGCCGACCCGATCCACGGCCAGCGCTTCCTGGGCATCTTCGTCGCCTCGATCCTCTTCGTCGAGCTCTCGATCGCGGTCCTCTCCTCGGCGCTGATGGCGCTCGGCACGCACGGCCCGGAAGTCCCTTCGGGCTTCGGCGACCCGGCGGCGATCGGCCGCCTGCTGCTGGAAAAGTTCCTGCTCCCGTTCGAGGGCGCGTCCCTCCTGCTTCTCGTCGCCGCAGTGGGGGCGATAGTGCTCGCCGCACGCCGTCGCGACGGCGGGGTGGCCGTGACCTCCTCCGGACACTCAGCGCCGAAGGCGCGTCCGGAGGAGGGCATGGTCGCCACGCCCCCGGGGGGCACCCGGTGAACGTCGAGTGGTACATCGTCCTCTCCGCGCTCCTGTTCGTGATCGGTGCGGTCGGGATCCTCGTCCGCCGCAGCCCGCTGGTGATCCTGCTCTGCCTGGAGCTGATGCTCAACGCCGGGAACCTGGCGCTGGTCGCCTTCAGCCGCGCGGTCGGCAACGGGCAGGGCCAGGTCTTCGCCCTGATCGTGATGGTCGTGGCCGCCTGCGAGGTCGTCGTCGGCCTCGGCCTGATCGTCGCCATCTTCCGTCGCAAGCTGCCGCTCAACGTCGACGACCTGAGGGAGCTGCGCGGATGAGCGCGACCGCCTGGGCCTGGCTGGTCCTGCTCTTCCCGCTGCTCGGCTCGATCGTGATCGGGCTCGGCTTCCGGGCGGTGCCGGCGCGGGTCGCCGGGGTGATCGGCACCGTCGCCGTCGGCGTCGCCTTCCTCTGCGGCGTCGCGGTCCTCCTCACGCTGCTGGGCGAAGGGCCCGATGCCCGGCACCACGCCTCCTCGCTGTGGGAATACGCGAACGTGGCCGGGCTCGACATCCAGCTCGGGATCTACGTCGACCAGCTCTCCACCTTCATGCTGCTCGTCGTCACCGGGGTCTCGACCCTGATCCACCTCTACTCGTTCGGCTACATGAAGTCCGACGAGGGTTACCACCGCTTCTTCAGCTACCTCAACTTCTTCGTCTTCTCGATGCTGCTGCTGGTCCTCGCCGGCAACTTCGTCCTGCTGATCGTCGGCTGGGCCTTCGTCGGCTTCGCCTCCTACGCGCTGATCAGCTTCTGGTACCGGCGGACGACGGCGACCAGGGCGGGGATGAAGGCCTTCGTGATCAACGTCGTCGGCGACATCGGACTCGTCCTCGCCGCCTTCCTGATCGTCCGCGAACTCGGCAGCTTCGAATACACGACCGTGTTCGCGAAGGCGCCGCAGGTCTTCCAGACGAACGAATGGACGATCGTCGCGATCTGCCTGCTGCTGATGGTCGGCGCCTTTGCCAAGTCGGCGCAGATCCCGTTCCACACCTGGCTGCCGGACGCGATGGAGGGCCCGACCCCGGTCTCCTCGTTGATCCACGCGGCGACGATGGTGACCGCCGGCGTCTACCTGATCGCCCGCACCCACGTCCTCTTCGTCCTCGCCCCGACCGCCGCCGACATCGCCGCCTTCGTCGGCCTGGCGACGCTGCTGATCGCCGGCACGATCGCGCTCGCCCAGACCGACCTGAAGCGGGTGATCGCCTACTCGACGATGAGCCAGATCGGCTACATGATCATGGGCGTCTCGATCGGCGCCTACGCGCAGGGCCTCTTCCATCTGATGACCCACGCCTTCTTCAAGGCGCTGCTGTTCATGGCCGCCGGCTCGATCATCTCGGCGATGGCGAACATGCAGGACATCGACCGGATGCGCGGCTTCTGGAAGGCGATGCGGTTCACCTCGGTGATGCTGCTGATCGGCGGGCTCGCGCTCGCCGCCTTCCCCTTCACCTCGGGCTTCTTCTCCAAGGACTCGATCCTCGCCTACGCGGAGGCACGCGGGGGCATCTACACGTGGATGGCGATCGGCGGCTACGTCGGCGCCTTCCTCACCGCGGTCTACACCTTCCGCCTCATCTTCCGCGTGCTGCCCGGCCGGCCCTGCCGCGAGGCGCAGGAGCTGATCGACACCGGCCACATCGCGCACGAGGCCCCTCGCAACCCCGCGACGGGCGAAGAGGAGGACACTGACGTCGGCTTCCCCGGTCCCGAGCACCACATCGCCGAGCAGTCCAAGCCGATGGCGGTCGCGATGGCGGTGCTGGCCTTCGGGGCGCTCTTCGGCGGCCTGGTCCAGGTCCCGGGAGTCACCGACGTCCTCTTCGGCTGGCTGGATCCGGCCTTCGCCGACTCGCCGCTCTCCGCAATCCAGCCGAGCGTCGGCGCCGAGTGGCGCGGCCTGGCGATCGGCGGCGCGATCTCCCTGGTCGGGATCGGGCTCGCCTGGGTGCTCTGGAGGCGGGAGGTCGAGCTGCCGTCGCGCCTGCGCGAGCGCTTCCGCCCGGTGTACCTCCTGTTCCTCGACAAGTGGTACTTCGACGAGGCGATCGAGTTCCTCGTCGTCCGCCCGGTGCTCGGCGCGGGCCGCTTCGCGAACCGGGTCTTCGAGCGCTTCGTCGTCGACGGCGCGATCACGGCGGGGACCGAGGAGACGGTGCGAGGCGCCGGCGGCATCGTGCGGGCGGTCCAGAACGGCTTCGTCCGCAGCTACGCGCTCCTCCTGATCGCCGGCTTCGCCGGGTTGGCCCTCTACTTCCTCATCGTCCAGTCATGATCAACGTCCTGCTCTGGGCTCCGCTCGCCTTCGCCCTCGTCGGCCTCTTCCTGCCGGCCCGGGCGGTCGGCTGGTGGGCGACCCTGGGCGCCGTCGCCACCCTCGGCGTCGCGATCGGCATGGTCGCCGGCTTCGACTCCGGCAGCTCGGGCCTGCAGTACACGGTCGACACGCCCTGGATCTCCGGCCTCGGCGTCGACTACAGCCTCGGTATCGACGGCCTCAACCTCTTCCTGGTCCTGCTGACGACGGTGCTCTGGGCGGGCGCCACCCTCTTCGCCGCCTTCCGCGAGCAGGAGCGGCCGCAGCTCTTCTTCTTCCTGATGCTGCTCGCCGAGACGGCGACCCTGGGGTCCTTCCTGGCTCAGGACCTGCTGCTCTTCGTCCTCTTCTTCGACTTCATGCTGGTGCCGTTCTACTTCCTCTTCGGCGTCTGGGGAAGCGACCGAGCCGACGGCCCCAGCGCCTCGGCGGCGACGCTGAAGATGATGATCTACACGCTGGTCGGCTCGCTGCTGATGCTGGTGGCGGCGATCGCGACGGCGATCATCTCCGCCGACGGCGGGCACATCACCTTCTCGATCTCGGCGCTGCAGCAGCAGGGCCTGCCGCTCGGCAGCCAGCGCTGGATCTTCTGGTTCTTCGCGGCGGCCTTCCTGGTCAAGATGCCGGCCTTCCTCGTCCACGGCTGGATGCCGGACGCCTACCG
>JBLNAC010000305.1:0-10939 GCA_050259155.1 Syntrophothermus sp. | reverse complement strand
CCCTGACGCAGCTGCGGGCGACGGTGCGCGCCCGGCCGCAGCTGACGCCGATGTTGGTCCAGTACTGGCGCTCCTTCGACCAGCTCGAGGCCTACGCCAGGAGCCACGACGCCGAGCACTGGCCCGCCTGGGTCGAGTTCAACAGGCGCGTCGGGTCCAGCGGCGACGTCGGCATCTGGCACGAGACCTACCTGGTGCCCGCCGGGCGCTACGACTGCGTTTACAACAACATGCCCCCGACCGGCCTGGGCGCGGTCGGCAAGCTGGTCCCGGCGACCGGGCGGCGGGCTGCGGCGGCGAGCCGTGCCGGTGTGCGGGAGGAGTCCTACCCGGCGGACGCGCCGACCGACGCGATCGACGTCTGAGCGGCGGCGCGGGCGGATCGAAGGCCGCCCGGGCCGTATGCCCGGGCGGCCGGACGGTCCTCAGACCTCGAGGTTGAGCGCGACCTCGTACTTCTCGACGCCGATCCGCTCTCCCATGCCCTCGCCGGGGGGGCTCATCGACTCGA
This sequence comes from Syntrophothermus sp., assembly GCA_050259155.1. Classification (GTDB taxonomy): domain Bacteria; phylum Actinomycetota; class Thermoleophilia; order Solirubrobacterales; family 70-9; genus VAYN01. The sequence goes on along the minus strand of JBLNAC010000305.1, from coordinate 10,428 downwards.
GCGTCGCGTCGCCTTCGCGGTAGTCGTCCTCGCTCTCGAACAGCGTGATCGCCATCGCCTTGCCGTTGGGCGGGTCCTGCAGCAGCAGGAATGCCTTCGCCGGCACGCCGGGCGGGGGCCCCGACCCGGCCTCCGCCTGGGCGCGTATCCCGGCCGCCGAGCTTTCCAGCGACGCGGCCTCGGCCCCCTCCCAGCGCACGACTCGTGCAAGCATCCGGTCCTCCTCTCGTCGGTCCCTGCTGCTCGCGAGCCTAGCTCCCCCGGTGCCGCGCCGCCGGACGTCCTCGAAAGCGTCGTCGCCTACGGCATCGTTCCCGGCGGCGCGATCAGCTCGCTCTCTGCTCCTCGTCCACCGCTTCGGCCGCGTCCTGTGAAGGCCCATCGCCGCTGGCTGGCCGAGGTCGAGCGCGAGCTCAGACGGTCGTGATGTCCGCCGACAGCTCGGGCGTCCTCGCCAGCGTCTGGAGCACGACGCAGTAGCGCTCGGTCAGCTTCAGCAGCGTCGCCAGCTCCTCCTCGCCGGCGTGGGACTCGAGCTCGAAGAAGAGGCGGATCGCGCGGAAGCCGACCGGCGCCTCGCGATCGACGGCGAGGGTCCCGCGGAAGTCGAGGTCCCCCTCCGCGCGGACCTTTCCGCCGGCGACCGGTATGCCCAGCGACGTCGCCACCGCCCGCAGGGTGACGCCGGCGCAGGCGACGAGCGCCTCCAGGAGCATGTCCCCGGAGCACAGCAGGGTCCCGTCGCCGCCGCTGGCCGGGTGCAGGCCCGCCTCGGCGATCGCCCGGCCGGTGTCGACCGAGCACGAGACGCCCTCGCCGAGCACGCCCGCCGCGCGCAGGGTCACCAGCGCCGCCGCTGGTTCCGCCGCGTAGCGCTCCTTCAGCGGAGCCTGGATGCCGCGCAGCTCCTCGCCGTCCATCGCCACCTCAGACCTTACGCTCCCGGCCGGCCCAGAACTCGTCGCGGAGGGCGCGCTTCAGGACCTTTCCCTGGGTGCTGCGGGGCAGGGTCCGGAAGCGGACGGCCTTCGGCGCCTTGACGCTGCCGAGCTCCGCCTTGCAGAGCGCGATCAGCTCCGCCTCCTCGACGTCGGCGCCGTCCTTCAGCTCGACCACCGCCGTCACCGCCTCTCCCCACTTCTCGTCGGGGACGCCGATCACGGCGCAGTCGAGCACCCCCTCGTGGCCCCAGATCACCCGCTCGACCTCGCTCGGGAAGACGTTGAAGCCGCCGCTGATGATCATGTCCCGCTTGCGGTCGACGATGTAGTGGAAGCCGTCGGCGTCGCGGTAGCCGACGTCGCCGGTCGCGTGCCAGCCCCCGGGCCGGCGGGCCTCGGCGCTCGCCTCCGGGTTCTCGTAGTACTCCTTCATCACCAGGTCGCCGCGGAGCACGATCTCCCCGCGCTCGCCGTCGCCGAGCAGGTTGCCCTCGTCGTCCATGATCCCGACGGCGGCGATCATCGAGGCGCGCCCACAGCTCGCCAGGCGCCCTCGCCTGGCCGGGTCCTCGAGCGCCTCGACGTGGTCGGACGGGCTCAGGTAGGTGGCGAGCATCGGCGCCTCCGACTGGCCGAAGCACTGCGCCATCACCGGCCCGAAGACCTCGATCGCCTCGATCAGCTTGTCCACCGACATCGGCGCCGCGGCGTAGAGGAAGTGGCGCAGCGAGGAGTAGTCGCGGCCGCGGACGGTCGGGTCGGCGAGGAGGGCGTAGATCGCTGTGGGGGGGAGGAAGAGGCGCGTGACCCGGTCCCGCTCGATCGAGTCGAGCAGCTGCTGCGGCCTGACCCCGTCGTGGACGACGATCGTGCCCCCTTCGGCGAGGGTCGGGAAGCCGACCGTGCCGGCGGCGTGGGTCATCGGCGTCGCCATCAGGTAGACCGGCCGGCCGTCCTCCTTCATGTGCGCGTTGAAGCCGAGGCACATCGTGCAGAACTGGCGGTCCGTCAGCGTGATCGCCTTCGGCAGGCCGGTGGTGCCGCCGCTGCCGAGGAACATCAGCCTCCGCTCGGGATCGTGGTCCAGCAACGGCGCCCGCTCGCCCGCGGGCCCGAGCCAGGCCTCGAGCTCGGACCCGAGCTCGTCGTCGGCGAACATCACCGACCCCTGGATCCGCTCGCTGCGCGCCAGCAGCGCCCGCGCCCGCTCGCGGTACTCGGCGGCGTAGATGAGGTAGTCGCAGTCGAGCAGCGCCAGCAGCTGGCTCAGCTCGTCCTCCTCCGACCTCGGGTTGAGCGCGACCCACCCCGCGCCGGCGCGCAGCACCCCGATCACGACCGCGTAGCCGATCGGGCCGTTGGGCGCGAACACCGCGACCTTGCCGCCGTTGTCGAGGCCGCGTGCGTGCAGCCCGACCGCGACGCGATGGGTCAGGCCGGCGAACTCGGCGTGGCTCAGCGGAGCGCCGCCGGGGCGGGCGATGCAGGGCGCTGCGGGGTTGATTCCGAAGCCGCGATCGAGGTAGTCGACGAACATCCGCCGGCTCCGTGGGGCGCCCGGGTCAGCCGCCGCGACCCTGCGAGTGCCACTCGCTGGTCGCCTGCAAGATCGAGTCCTCGAGCCCCTGCTCCCGGAGCGCCGCCACCTCGAGGTACTCCGGGTCGGCGGTCATCGACCGGAAGGCGGCGCGGCTCGGGTAGCGGACCAGCAGCACCGCGTCCCAGTCGCCGTAGCCCTCGCCCGCGATGACCTTGGTCGAGCAGGCGCCGGTGTAGACGACCTCGGCTCCGTACCTGGCGAGGAACGGCATCACGCGGCGCGAGTACTCGTCGTAGAGCGAACTGTCGCCGCCGGCGTAGCGGACCAGGTTGAGCATCACGACCGGCCCGCCGTCGTCCTCCGCGTCGAAGGCCTCCAGGGTCCGGCGGGTCGGGAGGACGGGCATCGCGGGCAGCCTACCGATCGCGCCGACTTGCGCAAATACCGCAACCCTGGTTAGGATGCGCGCCTTCCGCCCCGCGGTCTCGTCATGAAGACGCTCCTCGTTGCCATCTCCCTGTTCGCCGCGATGCTGGTCCTCGCCGCCTGCGGCGGAGGCGGCAGCAGCGAAGGCACCGAAGCGAGCGAAGGCACAGGCGCCACGGCCGCCTCCTGCACGCCCAAGAGCCTCGAAACCCAGACGTCGGGCACGCTGACCGTCGCCACCGACAAGCCGGCCTATCCGCCCTACTTCGAAGAAAACGAACCGGAAAACGGCGAAGGCTTCGAGAGCGCCGTCGCCTACGCGATCGCCAAGGAACTCGGATACGCCCCGGCCGACGTGAAGTGGACGGTGGAGCCGTTCAACGCCTCCTTCGCGCCCGGCCCGAAGAGCTTCGACTTCGACGTCAACCAGATCTCGATCACGCCCGAACGCGAAAAGGCCGTCGACTTCTCGGTCCCGTACTACACGGCGAACCAGGCGGTCGTCGCGCTGAAGAGCTCCGATGCGGCCAAGGCGACTTCGCTGGAAGATCTGAAGACGGCGAAGATCGGCGTCCAGGTCGGCACGACCAGCCTCGAAGCGGTCGAAGAAGTGATCGAACCCGACAGCCAGCCGCAGGTCTTCAACAGCTCCAACGACGTGGTCCAGGCGCTGAAGAACGAAACGATCGACGTCATCGTCGTCGACCTTCCCACCGCCCTCTACCTGACGGCAGTCCAGGTGCCGACGGCGACCGTGGTCGGCCAGTTCAGCGCCCCGGGCGGCGACCAGTGGGGGGCCCTGCTCGAAAAAGAATCGCCGCTGACCCCGTGCGTCTCGAAGGCGATCGAAGGGCTCGAGAGCTCGGGTGAGCTCGAAAGCATCACCCAGCGCTGGATGAGCCAGGCCGCCGGCGCTCCCGAACTTAAGTAGCCCGCCGGCGCCGTCCCCCGGCGGGGTCAGAATCTCCCCGCTTGGCCGAGTCCGCCGCCATCAGCAACCGACGCCTCGAGAGGGAGGCCGCGAAGCGCCGCCAGCAGCGCCGTGGGCAGGCGATCGCCGCGCTCTCGACGGTGATCGTGATCGGCGGCCTGACGGTCTGGATCCTGACCAGCCCCGGCTGGCCGGAAGTCAAGGAAACCTTCTTCTCGTGGTCGATCTTCAAGCAGGCGTTCCCCGAAGTCCTCAGCGGCTTCTGGCTCGACGTGAAGCTGTTCATCGTGGTCGAGATCGCGGTCCTCGTCGTCGGCCTGGCCGTGGCGCTGATCCGCACCAGCCGCTCGCCGGCGATCTTCCCGCTGCGGCTGCTCGGCACCGTCTACGTCGACCTCTTCCGCGGCTTCCCGACGATCATCCTCGTCGCCCTGGTGGGGTTCGGCGTGCCGGCTCTGAAACTCGTGCAGCCGGCGCCGGAACCGATCGTGCTCGGCGGCATCGCCCTGACCCTCTCCTACAGCGCCTACGTCGCCGAGGTCTACCGTGCCGGCATCGCCTCGATCCACCGCGGCCAGCGCGACGCGGCGCTTGCCGTCGGGCTGACCGACCGCCAGGCGATGCGGCACGTGATCCTGCCGCAGGCGGTGCGCCGGGTGGCGCCGCCGCTGCTGAACGACTTCGTCGCGCTGCAGAAGGACGTCGCCCTCGTCTCCATCCTCGGCCCGCTGGAGGCGTTCCGCGCGGCCCAGATCATCCAGTACGAAACGTTCAACTTCACGCCTCTGGTCGCCGCCGCGCTCCTCTACCTGGCGGTGACGATCCCGCTGGCGCGGCTCGTGGACAGGATCGGCGGCGGCCCCGAGGGAGCGGTGCGTTGAGCGCGCCCGTGCTCGAGGTGCGCGAAGTGAGCAAGGCGTTCGGCGACCGCGAGGTCCTGCGCGGGGTCGACCTGGCGGTCGAGGAGCACCGGGCGGTCGCCCTGATCGGCGCCTCGGGCTCGGGCAAGTCGACCCTGCTCCGCTGCATCGACCTGCTGGAGGAGATCGACGACGGCGACATCTTCCTCGACGGCGAGGTGATCACCGACCCGACCGTGAAGCCGGTCGCGGTGCGCCGCCGGCTCGGGGTCGTGTTCCAGGCCTACAACCTGTTCCCGCATCTCTCCGTGCTCGAGAACGTGATCCTCGGGGAGAGGCGGGCGCACGGCGCCCCGCGGGCGGAGGCCGAGGAACGGGGCAGGGCGCTGCTGGCGCGCTTCGGGCTCCAAGGGCGGGAGGACGACCGCCCCGACAACCTCTCCGGGGGCCAGCAGCAGCGGGTCGCGATCGCCCGCGCCTTCGCCGGCCACCCCCGCGCGCTGCTCCTCGACGAGGTGACGAGTGCGCTCGACCCGGAGCTGGTCGGCGAGGTGCTGGAGGCTGTGCGCGATCTCAAGGCCGAGGGGATGACGATGGTGATCGCCACCCACGAGATGAGCTTCGCCCGCGAGGTCGCCGACGAGGTCGCCTTCCTGCACGAGGGCCGCATCGTCGAGTCCGGGCCGCCCCGCCGGGTGCTCGGCGAACCCCAGCGCGAGGAGACGCGGCGCTTCCTCAAGCGCCTGCTGGAGGCCGGGCGGGTCTGAGGGGCGCGGCCCCGCGCCGGGTATCGTCGCGCGATGGCAAGGCAAGAGCGCAGCGCCGGCATCCTCCTCTTCCGCCTCGCCGCCGCCGAGCCCGAGCTCCTGCTGGTCCATCCGGGCGGGCCCTTCTGGGAGAGGCGGGACCTGGGCGCCTGGTCGATACCGAAGGGGCGGATCGAGGACGGCGAGGACCCGCGCGAGTGCGCGCTCCGCGAGCTCGGGGAGGAGCTCGGACCGCACGCGCCGCGGCTCGAGATCGAGCAGCTCCTCGAGCTCGGCACGGTGCGGCAGCGGAGCGGCAAGCTGGTCGAAGCATGGGCCGCGGAGGCTGATTTCGACCCGGCGCGGCTCGCCAGCAACACCTTCCCCCTCGAATGGCCGCCACGCAGCGGGCGGACGCAGGAGGTCCCGGAGGTCGACCGCGCCCAGTGGTTCGGCCCCGCGGAGGCCGGGCGCCGCATCCTGGCAGCCCAGGATGCCTTCGTGGAGCGGCTGCTGCGACTGCTCGACGAGCGGCCCTAGCGCCGAACCGCACTTATACTCGCGGCAGGATGGAAGACGGGTCAGCCCCGCCCAGGGAGATAGCCGGCGCGGCCCGCCGGAACGGCGCCGCGAGTGAGAACGGCGCCGTCGCTCGCGACGGCGCCGCTGGCCAGAACGGTCCGCTGCCGCTCTCGGCCCGCCTGCTCGGGGCCGGCGTCCGCGGCGCGCGCAGCGTCGGCAAAGCGACCGGGATCGACAAAGCGGTCGAGGTCGCCGCCGAGGAGGCGATCGTCGCCGCGATCGAGAGCGAGGCCGTGGAGCGGGCGATGGCGCGCGTCCTGGAAGGGCCGGTCGTCGAAGAGGCGGTCCAGGAGGCGCTCGAGAGCGACGCCGTCAAGCGCGCGGTGATCGAGGCGATGGACAGCGAGCTGGTCGACGAAGTCTGGCGGCGGCTGCTCGCCTCCGAGGAGGCCCAGCAGCTCGTCGAGCGGATCGCCGGCGCCCCCGAGGTGCGCGCCGCGATCAGCGCCCAGGGCGCGGGGCTGATCTCCGACATCGGCCGCACGTTCAGCCGCATCACGCGCCGGCTCGACGACACGCTCGAGAACGTCGCCCGCCGGATCCTCTTCCGCCGCCGGCGGCCGGAGCCGAGCCCCCACGCCGGGCTCGTCAGCCGCGGGCTCGCCTACCTGGTCGACGCCGCCTTCGTCAACCTCGGCTTCGCCGCCGTTGCCGCCCTCGTGACGCTGGTCGACCGGCTCTTCGGCGGCAGCGGCGAAGGCGGCTCCGGGTTCGCGATAGCGGTCGGCTCGACCGTCTGGTTCCTGATCGGGTCGCTCTACCTGGTGACGTTCTGGTCCCTGGTCGGGGAGACGCCGGGCATGCGGTTCATCGGTATCAGGGTCAGCGTCGACGAGCTCGGGCTCCGTCGCAGCCTGCGGCGCCTGCTCGGCCTCTACCTCTCGGTGGTCACCTTCGGCATCGGATTCCTCGGCATCCTCCTCCGCGAAGACCGCCGCGGCTGGGAAGACCGTCTCAGCGCCGCCGACGTCCTCTACGAAGACCGAAGGCCAGACTCCGCCCCGTGGTCGCAGCCGCGCACGCCCGTCGCCGCCGAGGCGGAGACGCAGCGGCTCGCGGCAGCTACACCGGAGCCCCCGAGCGGTTCGGGAGCCGGCGCTGCACCGCCAGCGTGAGGGTGCCGGAGAGGATCATCAGGAACACGTTGGTGGCCAGCACGGCGAGGGCGCCGAGCGCGTTCTCGATGCCGCCGGCGCCGAGCGCGACCCCGAGGTAGGCGGAGGCGGGGATCGTCGTCACCGAGATCGCCACGCCCACCGCGGTGCTGGCGCGGGTCTCGAAGGAGAGCATCGCGGCGACCCCGGCCGCAAGCGCGATCAGCACCGTCGTGTAGTCGATCTGAGCCAGGCTTGAGAGGCTCGAGTCCTCCACCTTGAAGCTGTCGGGGAGCAGGCCGGTCCAGCTGAGCAACGCGCTCAGGACCATCGCCGTGACGACGACCCAGGCGAGGCCGATCGTCAGGGTCGAGAAAGAGCGCACCGCGAGCTCACGGCGGCCGGCCACGAGGCCGACGCAGGTCGCGCAGATCGGCAGCAGGTCGGGGCTGACCGCCATCGCGCCGACGATCAGGATCGAGCTGCTGGTGATCACGCCGAGCGCGGCGATCACCGCGGCGACGTTGATCAGCGCCACGTAGCGGGCCAGCGGGCGCGAGTTCGCCCGGGCGTGGCCGATCACCTCGACCCAGGCGAAGCCGTCGATGCCGCGGTCGCCGGTGACATGCTGTCGCAGCGGCGCCACCACCTCGACCCTGGTGAGCAGGTAGTCGTCGACCGGTATTCCAAGCTCGGCGATTGCGGCCACCAGCTCGTCCGCCGCCGCGGGCTCGACGTCGGCGACGAAGACGATCGACTCGGGCGCGATCAGGTCGGGCGACTCCACCACCCGGTGGACCCCGGCGATATCCCGCAGCGTCGCGCCGAAGTGGGGCGCCCGCCGGGAGTCGATCGAGGATCGGAGCCGGAGCACAGCGGCATTCTGGCCGCGACCGCGGCGGGAACCCGCGGTCGCGGCCAGGGATGCTCAGGGGCTAGGCGACTTCGCGCTCCGGACCCTCGGCCAGCTTGTAGATGATGATGATCGAGATGGCAAAGATGGCCAGCGACCAGAAGGGGTAGGCGGGGATCGAGAGCAGCGCCGCGACCGCGTTGAAGGCGCCGACGAAGATCCCGATCCAGCGCCCGAACTCGCCGCCCGAGAACAGCGAGAAGGCGGCCACGAGCTCGACGATCCCGATCAGCAGCGTGATCCAGCCCCAGAAGTGCAGGCTGCTGATGATGTACTGGCCGTTTTGGGTGAAGAACTTCGAGTCACCGATCGCCGCGATTCCCCAGATGATGTTGAGGATGCCGGCGACTATCAGGAGGATGCCGGCGAATACCCACCAGCCGCTGACTGTCATTTCTTCGTTCATGCGAGACGAACCCTTTCCGTTGCGTGGACAGACGGGAGACAGACAAAAACTAAGCGAACCGCCCGACGGCAGGCGGGGCTGTGCCCGCAGGCGGCCTCTGCTTCAGGAAACGAGCTTCAGGACCGTGAACGCGCGCGTCCCGCGGGGGGTCTCGACCTCGATCGTGGCGCCGACCTGCGCATCCATCAGCGCCCGCCCGATCGGCGACTCGGCGGAGAGCCTTCCCGCCGCCAGGTCGGCCTCGGTCGAGCCGACCAGGGTCCAGACCTGGGTCTCGCCCCTCTGCTCGTCGCGGACCTCGGCGGTGCGGCCGAAGGCGAAGCCCTGGGCCTCCTCGTCCACCTCGACCACGACCGCGTTCTGCAGTCGCTCCCGGAGGCGCTTGATCCGCGTCTCCATGTGGGCCTGGTCCTCTTTCGCGGTGTGGTACTCGGCGTTCTCCTTGAGGTCGCCCTCCGCGCGCGCCGCCCTGATCCGCGCCGCCATCGCCTGCCGGCGCGGGCCTTCGAGCTCCGCAAGCTCGGCCCTCAACTCCTCGATCCCGGCCGCCGTGATCGGCTCGCCGCTCTGCTCGGCGGGGCTCATGCGATCAGCCTGCCACAAAACCGCCTCCGGGACGGCTCACGTCAGTCGCCGCCGTTGCTTGCCGAGAGCGCCGGGGAGAAGGTCCTGACCTTGGCTCGGCCTGCTTCCGCGAGCGTCGGGAGGCCGAAGATCTCCTCGCTCGAGCGCAGCAGCGAGTAGGGGTCGTAGGCCGCGCCATCGGTCGCTCCGGGGCTGAGGAAGTTGGAGACGAGAAGGGTCCCCGTCCGCAGCGAGACAGGGGCGGGCGCTTCTCCGCTCGCTCCCGCGCCGGCCGGCGGCGAGAGCCCACCGAACGTGACGATCAGCAGGCCGTCTTGCTTGTAGGCCGGCGAAGAGAGGACCTTCGGCACCCACTGCGCGAGGAAGGCGTCCGCGGCGGCCGGCCCTTCGGCCGCGCCAGGCGCGCACGTCCCCGCGAAGCCCGCGTTGCACGGCGTCGGCGCGACGTAGGTGTAGCTGGCGGTGGTCTCGACCCTCCGCAGGTCCTTTTCGAGCGAGCTCAGGGGGACGTCGTTGGCCGCGCAGTCGCCGAGGTCGAGCAGCGAATGGAAGTACGCGAAGGGGTTCAGCTTCGACGAATACCCGCCGGGCGGGGGTGTCTCCGCCGCTCCCGGTTCGGGGTGGACGCAGTTCGCCGGCCTCCCGGCCTCGTCGATCATCCCTTCCATGTAGGCGCGCCAGCTGAGCCGGGCGCTGCCGAGCTGGTCGGCGAGGCTCAGGGTGGTGACCGGGTAGACACACCCGCTGCCGGCGACGACCCCCTTGCGGCTGACCCTGGCCGTGGCGGGGAATTCGTCGTACGTCGGGCATTCCTGGTCCGTCGCCGGGTTGGGCGGCTGACCGGATATCGCCGCCAGCGAGTTGGGCAGCGCCGCCTGGGAGAGGAGCATGAAGTTGGTCAGGAGGACGCCCTGCGGGCGCAGGGTGCCGGAGAGGTAGGGCATCTGCGAGGCGGTGCCGAACGCGGCCTCGTAGCCGGGGCTGGCCACCGAGACGACGAAGACGTGCTTGACCGGCCCGAGTTCAGGGGCGGGTTCTTCGGGCGTCGCCTGTTCCGGTTCGGGTTCTGGCTGCGGTTCCGGCTGCGGTCCCGGTTCGCTCACCGGCGCCGGCGTAACGGAGGAGGATGCCGGCGCCGGTGAACTTGGTTGGGACCTGTCGGGGGAAGGGCTTTCGGGCGCCGTTTCTTCGGCTTCCGGTTCGCTCACCGCCGGTGCGTTGTCCGCCGCGAGGCTGCGCCCCAGCAGCGCGGCCAGCGGCCCGGTGCCGTTGGTCGCGGTCATCGCCGAGGCGACGATCACCGAGGTCGCGACCACCGAGGAGGCGACCAGCAGGCCGAAGCGCTTGCCGGTCAGCGTCGCCGCGGCGGCCATCGCGCGATGGAGCGGTGCCAGGAGCCGGGTC
>JBLNAC010000304.1:0-6998 GCA_050259155.1 Syntrophothermus sp. | reverse complement strand
GATGCCGCTGTCGATCGAGTTGAGCAGCCGTTCGGAGAAGGCGCCGGGCGCCAGGGTGGCGCCGATCACCGGGCCGAACAGGTAGCCGATGCCGCCGATCATCGCGTAGGCGACCATCGTGATCGAGTTGAACGAGGTGAATTCGGCGAAGTTGATCGACGGCGTGCGGAAGGCGAGCAGGATGCCGCCGAGGCCGGCGATCGCGGCGGCGACGCCGAACGCGTAGAGCTTGGCGCCGGGCACGCTGATCCCGAGCGCAGCAGCCGCGCGCTCGTTGGTGCGGACCGCGATCAATCTTCGACCCGATCTGCCGCGGCGGATGTTGCCGACGACCAGTGTCGTCACCACCAGCAGGACGAGGGCGAAGATCCCGTAGCGGGTCGGGTGCGAGGCGGCGTTGATGTTGAGCCCGAACAGGGTCGGTTCGCCGATCTGGGTGCCGCCGAAGCCGCCGGTGAAGTCGGTGTTGCTGAAGAGCACCAGCTCGACCGCGCTGCCGAGCCCGAGCGTGACGATCGCGAGGTTGATGCCCCGCGTCCGCACCGCCGGCAGGCCGAAGAGGATCCCGAGCGGCACCGTGGCGGCGATCCCGATCACGCAGCCGAGCCAGAACGGCAGCGAGGTGGTCGCCAGCAGCCGGCCCCCGACCCAGGCGCCGAAGCCGGCGAAGGCGAACTGCGCCAGGGAGAGCTGCCCCGTGTAGCCGGTGAGGACGACGATCGAGAGCAGGATCACCGCGACGCAGATCGTCACCGTGAGGGCGTCGATCCAGATCGGCGGCGTCACCGCCAGCAGGAAGACCGTCAGCGCGACCCCGAAGACGAGACCGGGCTTGTGGATGCGCCCGGTGCCGATCGTCGGCAGCCGCTGCAGCAGGTAGTCGCGCAGCGGCAGCGCCTGGCCGCGGATCACGAGCCAGATCACGATCAGGATGAACGGGACCGCGGTGCCGACGCCGGTCTGTTCGACGTAGCGCGTCACCTCGGTCTGCCCGATGCCGACGACGAGGCCGGCGATCAGCGCGATCGGGAAGGAGCGGAAGCCGGCGACCAGCGCCGCCGCCGTCGCGGCGAGGACGAGGTTGGTCAGCACCGCCGGCTGCAGGGTGACGATAGGGACGATCAGGATCGCGGCGAGGCCGGCGAGGCCGCAGCCGAAGCCCCAGTTGATCGCGGCGATCGTGTCGGGCGAGAGGCCCAGCGCCGAGGCCGAGCGCTCGGACTCGGCGACGGCCGAGGTCGCGAGGCCGAATTTGGTGTAGCGGTAGATCAGCCAGAGGCCGACGGTCAGGGCGACCGCGATGCCGAGCAGGATCAGGCGGTCGGCCGAGATCACGATCGCGTTGTGGATGTGGACGATGTCAGTCGGAAGGTCGGAGGGGACGAATTTCGAGGTCGCGGTGTAGCGCAGGATCGCGATCGACTGGATCGTGATCAGCACGCCCAGGGTCGCGATCACGCGGACCAGCGGCGCCGCCTGGCGCAGCGGCCTCATGATCAACAGGTGGACGAGGGCGCCGACCACCGCCGCGAAGGCGACGCCGGCGACCAGGCCCGGCAGGAAGCTCCAGCCCTGGTTGGTGGTGAGCTCCCACCAGACGTAGGCGCCCGCCATCCCGATCGCGCCGAGGGCGAAGTTGAGGACCCCCGAGCCCCTGTAGATGATGATCAGGCCCTGGGAGGCGAGCGCGTAGGTGGCGCCGATGCCGAGTCCCAGGAGCGCGAATCGGATGACTTCTTCCACTGATGCTCTCTTTCGCTACGTGGAGTCGCCGACGGCCCCGGGCGCTGGGCCCGGGGCCGACGACTTGCTTCGATCAGGTGCCGAACGGAGGCCCGCAGTTCATCGGCTGCGTGCCGCCTGCGAGTTCGGACACGTCTTCGAATTCGGTGCTGGCGGGGACCAGCTTGCCTTCTTTGAATTCGCTGAACACGACGCAGCGATTCACGAGGCGTTCGAATCCTTCGGGACCGCCGGTTTTGCCCCAGTTTTCCGCCATGTTGAGCGGCGGGACCTGGCCCGGCAGGTCGATCTTCGCGGTTTCGGCCGCCTTCAGGAACGTTTCGTTGTTGATTTCGCCCTTGATGGTTTCGGCGACCTCACGGAACCCTTCATACGCGGCCCAGGTGCCCATTCCGCCAAGGCTGTTGTAGTCCTGGGCGGGATCGGCTTCGTACTTTTCCAGCGCTTCCCGGTATTCCTTCCACGCGGGGGTGGAGATGTCCGGGTACATGCCGGCCACGATGTCCCCTTCGACGACTTCTTCGAAGCCCTTGACGGCGTTTTCGTTGAAGTTGCCCTGAGGACCGTACATTTTCGCTTCCGACCCGGACTGGGCGAAGGCCGGCATCCAGGCGATGTACGGCGTTTCGGAGACGATCATCACCAGGCAATCGGCGCCGCCGGAGGTGGCTTCCGCCACCTGCGGGCTGTAGTCCTGAGCGGTGGCCGGCAGGATGACGAACTTGCCGATCTTCGTTTTCAGGTTTTTCGCCGCGTTTTCCATCAACGGCTCGAAGGCTTCCGCGCCTTCGATGATCACGCCGTTGATCTTCTTGCAGCCGTCTTCGACCGCTTTCTTGACCAGGCCGACCGAGTAGAGGGGCTGGTTGCCCATCGGGAAGCTGATCTTCGAGGTCAATTCGGTCGGGGCGATCGCGCAGCAGTTGCCCCATTGCGCCGTGTTGGCCTTTTCCAGGATCGGGACGATCGCGTCACCGGTGAAGGTGAAGCTCCCGACCGTGGCGACCGCTCCGCCCGCTACGGCTTCGCGACCGCACGCCGCCACGCCCGTCGGCGTGCCCCTGGCGTCGCAGAAATTGGCCTCAAGCGGGCGCCCGGCGATGCCGCCGTGCGTGTTGATCCATTCCTGGTAGACGCGCGCGGTTTCTTCGATGTTCTTGTACTGCGGACCTTCGGTGTTCACGTCCGTGTAGGTCCAGGTGACGATCGGCTTGCCGGTGACCTTTTCTTCCTTGGCGCCACCTTCTTCGGCGCTGGTTTCTTCACTGGACGAACCGCCGCCTCCACAGGCCGCGAACACCAGAACGCACGCGAGCAGCCCGAAGACGGCCAGCAGCGGCCACTTCGACCTCCCCACGATGCGACGGGCGTGTTGCTTCATCGACTCTCCTCCTCGGGTAGCAAAGCCGGACTTGGGGGCTAGCGTATGAGCGCGGGCGGGGGGCCGGGAGAGGACCCCCAAGCCCGCTTGGAGATTCACCAATGGGGCCCGCCGGGGCCGTCAGAGCAGGCGATATACGCGGTATTCGACGACCGGCCCGGGGTGCAGGCGGCCCTCGCCGACGAAGACCGTCTGGTTGACCCAGGCGTAGCGCGGGTCGCCCGTCTCCAGGCGCGGGGCGGTGCGGAAGTAGTGCTCGTGGTAGTCGCTGGAGCGCTCGCCGGCGTTGGCCGCCAGCGCCGCCTCGGTGTACTCGATGACGCCGAAGTACTGGACGTAGATCGCGGCGCCGTCGTCGGTCAGGATCGTCAGCCGCACGTCCAGACGGCCCCACCCGTCGGGCCCGATCAGGACCCAGTCCGAGCCGCCGGTGCCGACCCTGCCGCTGATCCTCTCCCCGGTCACCTCGCCGCCCAGGACCTCGCGGATCCTGCGCCGGCCGAAGGGGCCCTCGCCGACCGCGACCGCGGGCGCGAGGCGGGCGTTGAAGGTCAGCTCGTGCGCCAGCTCCATGCCTACCGCCGCAGGGTGACGCTGACCCCGCCGCGGCTGGCGCTGAGGCCGCGGGCCTCGGAGTTGCGCAGCAGGTCGGCGAGCCAGGGCAGCCCCGCCTGGACGCCGAGCGGGCGGATCGGCTAGATCGGGTTGCCGGCCCGGTACATGTTCTCGACGTCCTCGCCGGGGATCAGGTAGCGCAGCAGCAGCTCCTCGTCCGAGAGGTTCTCGCCGTAGGCGGCGCGGATCTCCTTCAGCGAGGGCTGGGGGGCGTGGCCCTGCTCCATCATCTGCCTGCCGCGGGGGTTGGCGGCGGCGCGCTCGAGCACCTCGGGGTCGACCGGGCCCGGCGGCTTCCCGTACCAGCCCGCCAGGTACATCAGGTTCTCCTCGGGGATCGTCGCGTAGCGCTCGCCCTGGACGACGTTGAGCAGCGCCTGGATCCCGACCAGCTGGGAGAAGGGGGTCGCCATGATCGGCCAGCCCATCTCCTCGCGCACCACGATCGCCTCCTCCAGCACCGCGGGCAGCCGCTCGGTCATCCCCACCTGCTTCAGCTGTTCGCGCAGGGTGCCCATCATGCCGCCGGGGAACTGCTGCTGGATGTTGGCCACCTGGTACTCGACCGGGGCGCCGCGCGAGAACCCCTCCTCGTCGGCGAGGGCGCCGAAGTGGGCGGCGACCTCGGCCAGGCGGCTGTCGTCGATCGCCACCTCGTGGCCGAGCCGGCGCATGTTGTCGATCGTCACCTCGGTCGAGGGCATCGAGACGCCGTTGGCCAGCGTCGAGACCGCCGAGTGCAGGATCGTGACCCCCTCCTCGACGCCGATGATGTGGTTCAGGTTGGCCATCGCGGTGCGATTGTGGAAGTGCATCTCCAGCGGCACCCGCCCGGCGGCGCGCTCCTGGCAGAGGCGGATCCAGCGCCGGGCGCGCTCGGGTCCGAGCACCCCCGCCTCGTCACCGAGCAGGATCGTCTCCGCGGCGCCGCCGGCGAGCATGCGCGAGATCACGTCGGCGTAGTAGTCGTCGGTATGGACGGGGGACTCGGAGAAGTTCAGCTGCGGCGAGGGCTTCATCCCGGCCGCGCGGGCGACCTTCGCCACCCGGATCATGTTCTCGGCGTCGTGCAGGCAGTCGAAGATCCAGAGGCTTTCGATGCCGTGCTTGGCGAGCGTCTGGATCCACAGCTCGACGATCGAGTCCGGCGTCACGTTCATGCCGACGATCCCGTTGGTGCGGGTGCCGGCGCGGAGCGTCGAGTTGGGGAGGGCGGCGCGGATCGCGTCGAGGCCCTTCCAGGGATCCTCCTGGCGGAAGCGGACCAGCACCTCGAAGATCGAGCTGCCGGTGAGGTCGACGACCCGGTAGCCGGCGGAGTCGATCGCGTCGGCGATCGGCAGGATCTGGCCGGCGCGCATGCGCATCCCCCAGTAGCTCTGCTGCCCGTCGCGCAGCGTCTGGTCGACGATTTCGATTCTGGCCATCTTGCTCAGCCCTCCGCGGCCGCTCCGGCCGCCAGCCAATTGTCCATGAACTCCTCCTCGACCCAGCGGGTGTGGACGTCGCCGGCGATCACCGCGGGGTGGGCGAGGAGGTCGTGCGCGAAGCCGGCGGTCGTCTGCACCCCCTCGACCCGCAGATGCCTTAGCGCCCGCCGGGTCCGGTCAAGCGCGTCGGCCCGATCGGCACCGGCGACGATCAGCTTGGCGAGGAGGGAGTCGTAGTGGGGCGGGACCCTCCAGCCCGGGTAGCAGGCGGTGTCCACCCGGACCCCGCTCCCGACCGGCGCCGCCCACCTGTTCAGCCTGCCCGGCGAGGGGGCGAAGTCCTGGGCGGGCGCCTCGGCGTTGATCCGGACCTCGATCGCGTGACCGCAGAGCTCGATCTCCTCCTGGGAGACCGAGAGGCCCTCGCCGCCGGCGATCCGCAGCTGCTCGCGGACGATGTCGAGCCCGCTGATCATCTCCGAGACGGGATGCTCGACCTGGAGGCGGGCGTTGATCTCGAGGAACCCCGCGGCGCCGCGGTCGGGGTCGACGAGGAACTCGCAGGTGGCGGCGCCGGCGTACCCGAGGGCGGCGATCATCCGCCGCGCCGACCCGGTGATCTGGGCGTCGAGCTCGGGCGAGAGCCCGTGCGCGGGCGCCTCCTCGATCAGCTTCTGGTAGCGGCGCTGGAGGGTGCAGTCGCGGTGGCCGACGTGGATCGCGCCGCCCTCTCCGTCGCCCAGCACCTGCACCTCGACGTGGCGCGCGTGGCGGACGTAGCGCTCGAGGAAGACCCGGCCGTCGCCGAACGCCGCCTGCGCCTCGCCGGAGGCCTGGGCGAAGGCGCTCGGCAGCTCGTCCGGGGACTCGACCCGGCGCATGCCGCGGCCGCCGCCCCCGCCCGCCGCCTTGAGCAGGACGGGATAGCCGATCTCCTCGGCGACCCGCAGCGCCGCCGACTCGCTCTCGAGGATCTCCGAGCCCTCGTTGACCGGGACGTCGAGCTCCTTGGCCAGGGCGCGGGCGGTGGCCTTGTCGCCGCTGCGGCGCATCGCCTCGGCCGAGGGGCCGACGAAGGCGATCCCCTCCTCGGCGCAGGCGGCGGAGAGCTCGGGGCGCTCGGAGAGGAAGCCGTAGCCCGGGTGCAGCCCGTCGCACTCGGTGATCTTCGCGGCGGCGATGACGCGGTCGATGTCGAGGTAGCTCTCGGCGGCGGCGGCGGGGCCGATCGCGACAACCCGGTCGGCGAGCTGGGCGCCGAGGCTGTCGCGGTCGGCCTCCGAGACAGCGAGCACCGACTCGATCCGCTCGTCGAAGCAGGCTTTGATCACCCGGACGGCGATCTCACCCCGGTTGGCGATCAGCACCCGCCGCAGCTTGGCCATCGTCCCGGCCCCCGGCTGGCTCAGCCGTCGGGATCGACGACCACGATCGCCTGGCCGAACTCGACCGGGGCGCCGTTCTCGACCAGGATCGCGGTGACCACGCCGTCGACCGGCGAGGGGACGTGGTTCATCAGCTTCATCACCTCGACGATCGCCACCGTCTGGCCGTTCGCCACCCGGTCGCCGACCTCGACGAAGGGAGGCGCGCCCGGCGCCGGGGAGCGCCAGAAGAGGCCAACCGACGGCGACTCGATGCGGGTCCCGGCATGCGCCTCGAGCGGGACGCCGACGGCGGGCGCCTGCGCGGGTCCTGTCACGGCAGGGGACCCAGGCGCCGGGGAAGCTTCGGAGCTCGAAGCCGGGGGCGCGGGAGCCGCGGAACCCCGAGTCCCCGCCAGCCCGCCCCCCCTCGCGGGTGGTGCGGCAGGGGGGACCGCCCCCCCG
>JBLNAC010000303.1:0-2935 GCA_050259155.1 Syntrophothermus sp. | reverse complement strand
GGCCGCTGCTGGAGGCCGCCCGCCGGCGCTTCGGCGCCGGCGCGGCGGACCCGATCCCCCTCTGACCGGCCCCCGTGTTTTCCTTTGTGGCAGGTGGCTGACAGGCGAACCGCGGAGGGCGACCGAGCGTGCGGGTGATCGCCGGCGAGCTGGGAGGAAGGACGCTGGTCGCGCCGCGCGGCTGGAGGGTGCGCCCGACCTCCGACCGGGTCCGGGAGGCTATCTTCTCGACCCTCGGCGAGCGGGTGCTCGGCGCGCGCGTCCTGGACCTCTACTGCGGCACCGGCGCGCTCGGGATCGAGGCCCTCTCGCGCGGGGCCGCCGCGGCGGTTCTGGTCGACCGCGACGTCCGACCGGCGCTCGGCAACGTCGTGCGGCTGGGGCTGCGCGATCGCGCCGAGCTGGTCCGGGCCGACGTCGGGCGCTGGCTCGGATCGCTCACGGACCGCGTCGAGGCGCCCCGCTTCGACCTCGTCTTCGTCGACGCCCCGTATAGACTCGCCGACCGCGTGGAGCAGGAACTGGACACCCTCTTACCGGCGGCGCTGGCCGATGGCGGCCGCCTCGTGGTCGAGAGCGGCGCCCGCCGGCCGCTGCGCATCTCCTCGCTCCCGCGCCTGCGCCAGCGCCGCTACGGCGCGGCCGACGTCTCGATCTACGGGGCCGAAGAATGAGCCGGCGCAACGGGACGGTCGTCTGCCCCGGAACCTACGACCCGGTCACCAACGGCCACGTCGACATCATCACCAGGGTCGCGAACGTGTTCGACGAGGTCGTCGTCGGCGTCGTCAACAACCCCGTCCGCAAGCAGAGGACCCTGTTCAGCGCCGAGGAGCGCCGCCAGTTCATCGTCGACGCCACCGCGGACCTGCCGAACGTCGAGGTGCAGATCTTCTCGACCCTCCTGGTCGAGTTCGCCCGTGCCAACGGGGCGAAGGCGATCGTCAAGGGGCTGCGCGCGATCTCGGACTTCGAGTACGAGTTCGAGATGGCGCAGCTGAACCGCAAGCTGGACGCCGAGATCGAGAGCATGTACGTGATCGCGTCCCCGCACTACAGCTTCCTCTCGTCCACCGGAGTGAAGGAAATGGCGACCTTCGGCGGCGACGTCGGCGACCTGGTCCCGGCCCCTGTCGCCGCCGCCCTCTCCGGCCGCCTGGGCGAGAGGTAGGCTTCTCGACGTCCGGGGCCGACTGGGCGCTGCCTTGCAAGAAAGTCCTCCCAAACCCGGATCTTCACGAAAAACCCCGCATACACGTAGGCTTACCATCTTCCAATGGACGTACTGGTCCTCATCGACAAGCTCGACGACGTAGTACACAACGCCCGGCCCGTCCCTTTGACGGACCAGGTGCGGGTCGACCGCGAGGAGATCTACGACCTCCTCGACCAGATGCGAGCGACGATTCCGGAGGAGATCAAGCAGGCGCGCTGGATCGTCAAGGAGCGCCAGGAGATGCTGGCCGAGGCCAAACGCGAGGCTGAGCGAATCGTTCGCGAGGCGCGCGAGCAGCAGGCCCGCCTGATCTCCGACGAGGAGGTGACCAAGCAGGCGGAGCGGGCCGCGGACGAGATCGTCGAGGACGCTCGCACCCGCGAGCGCGAAATCCGCCTCGGGGCCGAGGACTACGCCGACGAGATCCTCAACACGCTTGAAGTCAACCTGCAGAAGTTCCTCGCCGCCGTCCAGCGCGGTCGCGACCGTCTCGCCGGCCGCGACGAGGAAGCGGTCGCGGAACTCGAAGAACAGCCCTAGAGGGCTACTCGAGCTTCAGCTCGTCGAGCGCGGCCCAGCGCGGGTCGCTGCCCGACTCGTGCTCGTGGGCAGTCGCGTCGGCGTCGTTGAGCGGCTCGCCGCAGACGGGGCAGAGCCCGAGGCAGTCGGGGCGGCAGAGGAGGCGGCTCGGCAGCGCCAGCATCGTCGCGTCGTGAGCCCAGCGGCCGATGTCCAGCTCGTCGCCGTCGACGTAGGGGGAGCGCAGCTCCTCGGCCTCGCTGCCCCGCTGGTCCACCTCACGCGCCTCGACGTCTAGGTCGAGCGCGGCTGGCTCCAGACAGCGCATGCACGGTCCTTCGAGGTGGGCGCGAAAGGTCAGGTGCAGGGCGAAGCCGCCGCTGGGCCGCGAGACCTCGAGGCGGACCGTGGGCGCCGGCGGGTCGGCGAGGTAGGTCTGTCCCCCCAGCTCGAACGGCGCCAGCGCGACCGGCAGCTCCAGGCGCTTGCCCTCGCCGAAGGAGAGCGAGAGGCGGGAGAGATCGAGGATCGTGGTCGCTTCGGGCATCCGGCGCACCTCCGCTGCGGGGGGACTTACGATGGTTGGCCCTCCCTCGAGGTTACGAAATGGCACAGTTCCACTGGAATCCGGATACCTACCTGAACCTGATCAGGGCCGAGGTCCCGCGCTACGACGAGCTGCAGGACGCCGCGATCGCCGCTATTCCCTTCCCGCCCGAGCGGGTGCTGGAGCTGGGGATGGGGACCGGGGAGACGACGCGGCGGCTGATCGAGGCCTATCCGGACGCCTGGGTGATCGGCCTCGACTCCAGCCCCGAGATGGTCTTTCGTGCGCGCGAGATGTACGACGACGTGCAGCTCGCGCGGATCGAGGACCCGCTTCCGGACGGGCCTTGGGACCTGGTGATAGGCGTCCTCTCGATCCATCACCTGACGACCGAGCAGAAGAAGGCTCTCTTCCGTCGCGTTCGCGAGCAGTCGCGGGCGCTGGTCATCGGCGACGTCGTCAAGGCGGACGTCCAAGTCGCGCCGCTCGACCCCGGCTATGACTTCCCCGAGACCGCCTCGGATCTTGCAGGCTGGTGCGGCGGCACCGTCACCTGGGAAGCCGACGATCTGGCGGTGATCCAGGCGGTCTACCCGGGCTCCGGCGCCGGACTCTGAAAACGCTCAGCGCGAAGCGCGTTTTCAGAGCCGACT
>JBLNAC010000302.1:0-7917 GCA_050259155.1 Syntrophothermus sp. | reverse complement strand
GTTGCCGATCACACGGAGCAGCTCGGGGGAGGGGCGGGCGCCGATCGACTCGGTCATCCGCCGATTGTCGCCGGATCGCCCCCCGGCCGCATCGGGGTAACTCCGCATCCGGCGGCTCCGGCGGTTCCGGCCACCGCCGCCCCTAGGATCTGTGGCCATGAGCGCTCCGCCGCAACCGGTCGATCCCTCAGACTCCTCGCCGACCACGGGTAGCCCGTCGATCTCGGCCGCCGCCGACCGCGCCCGGGTCGAGCTGCACCACGAGATCGAGCGGGTCCGCCTCGGGGTCGAAGAGATGCTCGCCGAGCAGCGCGCGCCGCTCAGCCCCGAGCTCGCCCGGGAGCTCGACGACCTCCGCGAGGACGCCCGCCTCTACGTCAAGAAGCGGGTGCGCAAGACAGAGAAGAAGCTCGAGCGGGCGGTGCGCAGGGTCGACGAGCGGACCGAGCGCCTGGAGCGGCGGATCGACCAGGTCGAGGCCGACCGCGCCGCCGCCGAGTACCGGATCCACTCCGAGACCGAGCGCATGCTCGACGGCCTGCTCCAGGAGATCCGCGTGATCGCCGACCTCCTCACCAGGGACCGCTAGATCACTCGGTCGAGATGCTCGGGTCGGCCTGCACCTTCTGCGGGATGACCATCAGGAAGTTGGAGGTCGCGTCGGCCGACAGCTCCAGGATGCGGTCGGCCTCATCGCCCTGGTCGGTGGCGCGCAGCTCCTCGGCGTAGGCCGAGAGCAGGTCGTCGATGTCGAGGAGGCCCTCGGCGTCGAGGTCCTTGAGTTCGACCTTGGCCCCCTCCCCCAGCCGGCGCTGGATCGCCTCGCGGTCGATCCCGAAGGCGTTGTGGCGGACGTAGACGCGGCCCCCGGTCATCCCGGCGCAGGCCCACGGCCCGATGTCGCCGAGCACGATCGCGCGCCCGGAGGTCATGTACTCGAAGGCGAAGCCCTTGGCGTTGGCGCGATCGACGATGCAGCCGCGGTCGTCGTCGATGTCCTCCTCCGGCTCGCCGCCGAGCACGACGTCGGCGCCCGAGAGGCGGATGCAGAAGCGCGAGTCGGCCGACCCCTGGACGAAGAGGCTGCCGCGCTGGGCGCCGTAGGCGAAGGACTTGCCGACCGAGCCGTTGAGGCGCCGGCCGCGGGCGCCCTCGCCCTTGAGGATCGAGATCGTGCCGCCGAGCATCGTCTTGCCGACGCCGTCCTGCGCGCCGCCCTCGACGCGGATCGCGACCCCGTAGGCGTTGAACGCCCCCAGACCCTGGCCGGCGACAGAGCCGCCGTCGAACTCGAGGCTGGCGAGGACCTCGTCGCTGGACTCGGGGCCGCCGTCGAAGACGCGCGAGCGGGCGATCGCTCCCGCCAGCTCGGTCCCGAGCACGCGGTCGTTAGCGTCGGTGGCGCGTGGGAACTCGCTGCGGACCGCGCGGCCGGCGCATACCTCGGGGGCCAGCGCGGCGATCTCGGCCGACGCGGCCTTGGCCTCCATCCGGATCGGGCGCGCGACGACGAGCCCGGCTTCGGCGCGGGCGTCGGCCTCCTCCCCCTCGGCCACTGGGAGGTCGACCGGCTCGAGGTCGAGGAACTCCTCCAGCGGCGTGATCAGCGGCGCCAGGTCGATCTTGTCGCGCGCGGCGACCTGTTGGAGGAGGTCATAGCGGCCGACCAGGTCCTGGGCGCGCTCGTAGCCCAGCGATGCGACGACCCGCTTGACCTCCTCGCCCATCGCCGAGAAGAAGCGGGCGCAGCTCTCCGCCGCGCGCTCGATCTCCTGCGGGGTGAACTTCTTCAGGCCATGCTCCTGGGCCTCTTCGATCGTCTCGATCTGGGTGGCGATGCCGACGTGGCAGGTGTCGAGCTGGCAGCCGCGACAGATCGTGCAGCCGAGGCTGACCATCGCCAGGGTGCCGAAGCCGACGCGGTTGGCGCCGAGGCAGTGCAGCTTGACGATGTCGTAGCCGGTCCGGTAGCCGCCGTCGGCCCAGATCTCGACCCGGTTGCGCAGGCCGGCCTCCATCAGCGCCCGGTGTACCGCGCGGGTGCCGATGTCGCTCGGCAGGCCGACGTGGCGCAGCGCGTGCTGGCGCGCGGCCCCGGTGCCGCCCTCGAAGCCGGAGAGGGTGATGATGTCGGCCCCGGCCTTGGCGATCCCGAGGCCGATCGTGCCGATGTTCGGCACGACCGGCACCTTGACCGAGACCCGGACGTCGGGATTGACGGTCTTCAGCTCGTCGATCAGCTCGGCCAGATCCTCGATCGAGTAGAGGTCGTGGTTGTTGGAGGGCGAGATCAGGTCGGTGCCCGGCGCCGCGTTGCGCGCGGCGGCGACCTTCGCCGAGACCTTCTTGCCGGGCAGGTGCCCGCCCTCGCCGGGCTTGGCGCCCTGGCCGATCTTGATCTCGGCCACGTAGGAGGAGTTCAGCATCTCGGCCGAGACGCCGAAGCGGCCGGAGGCGACCTGCTGGCCGCGCCAGTTGCGGTAGCGGCCGTACATGTCGCGGATCTCGCCGCCCTCCCCGTTCATGCAGAGGATGTTGGTCGCCTTCGCCGCCTCCGCGTAGGCGCGGAAGGCGGGCTCGGACTGCGAGCCGAAGCTCATCGAGGAGATCACGATCGGGTAGTCGTGGTGGCCGACGCCGGCGTCCACCCCGGCCGGGTCGACCGGGTCGCGGTCTCCCTTCAGGCCCATGATGTGGCGCATCGAGATCGGGCTCTGCTTCTCCAGCTCGCGGACTTTCTCCGAGTACTCCTCGTAGCTGCCGCCGCCGTTGGCGGTGGCGATCGCCGCCTTGTAGACCTTCGGGTAGAAGCGGAAGGTCTTGGCCGGCTTGGCGCCGGCATCCTCGCCGGCGAGGATGCGGGCCCGCTCGTTGGTGTCCTCGTCGAGGTCGGCGAAGCCGGTGCCCGCCTTGGCGGAGGCGGCGAACGCCTCGGTCTGGAAGATCTCCGCCAGCTCCGGCTTGACCCCGATCGAGGAGAACTGGCGGGCGTAGCCCCGGACCTCGTGGATCCCGATCGTCGAGATCACTTTCTCGATCCCTTTGCGCAGCGCCGCGCAGAGATTCGAGACGTCGGTCTCGTAGTCCTCGACGCAGATCACCTCGACCATCACGTACGGGCAGACGCCGTTGGCGCCGAGGCCCAGCGCGAGCATCACGTCGTGGACGTTGCGGATCGCCGCCGAGCGCAGGACGATGCCGCAGCGCCGGCGGAGGTTCTCTTCGCCGCGCTCGACCCTGAACTGCTTCAGCGCCTGGTCGACCGCCGAGGTCGCCAGGTGCGGGTCGAGGAAGCGCCGCTCCGCGTCGTAGACCGTGCGATCGGTGAGGATCACGAGCTCGGCGCCGTCGCGGACCTTTTTCACCGCCTCCTGCTTGATCCTCTCGATCGCGCCGGCGGTCGTCTCGGACTCCAGCAGCGAGATGTCCACGGCGGCGGCGCGTCCGCGGAACTCCTCCCAGAGGTCCTCGAGCAGGTAGGTGTGGTGGTCGCGCGCGATCCTGCGGTAGGTCTTGTCTGAGAGCGGCGCGAGGCCGTGATGGCCGCCGAGGATCACCGGGAACTCGGTTTCGACCGTGCCGGTGTCGATCCCGGCCGAGTCGAGCGAGGGCCGGCGCCCGAACAGGGCCCGGGTCGAGAAGTGCTCGAGCTCCCGTTCGCGGTCGAGGGCGGGGTTGGTGACGACGGCGACGGTCTCCTTGAAGTAGTCGGCGAGGTTCTGGCGCTCGGGCGACAGCGCGGCCAGGGGTCCGTCGTAGCCGAGCGAGCCGACCGGCTCGGCGCCGCCCGCGGCCATCTGCTGCACGAGCTTGACGTCGTCGCGCTGCCAGCCGAAGCCGGCGAGGATGCGGTCCTCGACCTTGACCGGCTCTTCGGGCCCCGCTTCGGAGTAGCCGGGGACGTCGTCGCCCTCGAGCGGCCCGCCCGTGGCCAGCGCCCGCTCGTAGGCGGCGGCCGAGTCGACGCCGTTGCGCCGCAGCCAGGCGTCCTTCACCCGGCGCAGCATCTCGTCGTGCGGATGGCGGGTCGCGCGCCGCTCGGCGCGGTCGATCAGGACCAGCACCTTCTCCCCCGGGGCCATCGGCTTCGGCTCGGAGACCATCGCGTGGACCGAGACGACGCCGGGCTCGGAGCTGAAGACGAAGTCCTCCCCCGTCTCCACCTGCCACAGCGGCCGCAGGCCCATCGCGTCGGCGGAGAAGACGCATTCGTCGGCGTGGCGAGAGATCAGGGCGACCGGGCCCTGCGCGAACGGCCCCATCGCCTGGCGCAGGTACATGTAGAAGGCGTGCAGGTCCGGCGGCAGGGAGCGGATCTCCGCGACGATCGGCGGCACGATCATCTCCATCGCCTCCGCCAGGCTCAGCCCCTCGCGGCTGACCAGGGTCTCGATCGTCAGGTTCAGGTCCTGCGAGTCCGAGGAGCCGGGCTGGACCGGGACGGCGAGCATCTTCGCCTCCTGGCGGAGCTGCTCGATCGTGTTGATCTCGCCGTTGTGGCCCAGCATCGAGAAGGGCTGGACGCGCTTGAACGAGGGCCAGGTGTTGGTCGAGTAGCGGTTGTGGCCGAAGCAGCCGATCGTCTCGAAGCGCCTGTCGCGCAGGTCCGGGTAGTAGGCGCCGAGCACCTTCGGCGTGCCCATCACCTTGTAGACGCACGTGGTCGCCGAGAAGGAGGGAACGTGGACGCCGAGACGGCGCTCGAGCTCGATCAGCAGCTCGAACAGGATCGGGTCGCGCCGGTCGGCGTCGGGAACGAGGCCGGCCACCTGCCAGAAGACCGGCTCCTCCTCGCGCGCCGTCGGGCCCAGCGCGGTCGAGTCGACGACGCCGACGCGCTCGGCGAGGACGCGGAAGCCCCCTTCGTTCAGCAGCTCGCGGGCGTCGTGCTGGAGCTTCTCCCGCTCCTGGGAGCGGTCGATGAAGACGTGGGCGACGGCGAAGGCCTCGTCGAGGGTCAGCGACGGGTCGTGGCCGCCGGCGCGCACCTCCTCGGCCCAGATCTTCCGCGGGATGTCCAGCAGGAGGCCGCAGCCGTCGCCCTCGCCGTCGATGTTGCCCGCCCGGTGCAGCATCTTCTGCATCGCCGGGATCGCGAGCTCGATCGGCTCGTGGCTCGGGGTGCCGTCCTTGCGGACCGAGGCGTAGATCGCGCAGGCGTCCTTGTCCTCGACGCTCGGCGGAGAGACCAGCGGCCTGTAGGGGCGCTCGGGCGAGTAGCGCTCGAGACTGGCGCCAGCTGACTGGTGCTTCGACATATGACCTCCCGGGATCCGCGCCTTCTTCGAGCGGGCGCGCGACGGGTTGACGAGTCGGCGGATTATAGGCGCCCCCCGCGACTCCTCCCATCGGGACGGCTTTTCCCCGCATTTGGCGCCCTTCCGCCTCTTGCTCCCCGGCTTCCGCCCGGTGAGGGGCGAGGCGCAGCGGCGGGCGGTGACGGGCGAGGGCGAGCTCTGTCGGGCGGCCGGCGCTCAAGGCGCGCAGCGCCGCCGGCGGTGAGTCGCGCCAGGCGCTTCAGGCCCAGGGCATCGGCTCGTAGCCCCCTTCGGGCTGGACGCCGATCAGCAGCGCCGTGACCTTCGCGTCCGAGCGGTTGAGGATCGTGCGTGACGCCGGGGGCTCGATCGAGGCGAACGTCCCGGCGGGGGCCGGATGGTCCTCGCCCTCGATCCGCAGCACGGCCTCGCCTTCGAGGATCACGTAGAGCTCGACCTGGCCGCTCTCTTCCTCGTCGTGCTCGGGGATCTGGCCGCCGGGCTCGACCTCGACCAGGTTGAAGCCGAACGCCGAGGTCCCGAGCCCCTTGCGGGCGAGCCTCCAGGTGCTGTCTCCCGAGCCCTGCACGGACTCGAACTCGTCGCGGTGCTTGATCGTGTACCCGGCCATTCGCTCCTCCTCGGTCGTGGACCCACGTGCGACCATACATCCGGCTCTGCAAGCGGAGAAGGGGGAAACGATGAGCTCAGGCGGCGGCGACTCCGAGGCGGCCCTGCGGGGCGCGATCGAGCGCTACAACGAGGCGTGGAACGCGCATGACCTCGACGCGATCATCGCAATGCACGCGCCGGACATGGTCTTCGAGAACCACACGGCCGGGGAGTCGGCGAGCGGCGCCGAGGTACGCGACCACATCGGCGCGATCTTCGCCACCTGGCCCGACATCGCCTTCGCCACCCGCCGCCTCTACGTGCGCGACGGGCTCGTCGTCCAGGAATGGACGGCGACGGCCACCCACGCGCGCGAGATGCGCCGCGGCAACCTCGTCGCCGAGCCGACCGGGCGCCGGGTCGAATGGGACGGGCTCGACGTGATCCCGTTCGAGGACGGGCTCGTCAAGCGCAAGGACGTCTACTCGGACAGCGTCTCGATCCTGCGCCAGGTCGGCCTGCTCGACTGAGCGCCGCGCCTACAGGCTCCAGTCCGGTTCGTAGGCGTTCTTGACCAGCACCTTCGCCTTGCCGCCGGAGAAGGGGACGCGGACGACGTCGTGCTTGTTGAGCGGTTCGAACCCGCCTTCGAAGCCGAGCACGTACTTGCCGTCGGCGGAGAGGGCGGTGCCGACCAGGCCCACCTCGCCGCTCTTGCCGATCGGACGCTGGGCCCCGGTGACGGCGTTGACGCCGACCGCGTAGCTGGTGTCCTGGCCACCGAACTCTGCCAGGAGCCGCTTGCCGTCGGCCGACCAGTCGGTCGGGAACAGGCCCTGCAGCAGCGGGTCGACCTTGGTCTGGGTGAGCCGCTTCACCTGCTTGCCGTCTTCGTTCATCAGATAGAGCTCGTTCTTCGGCCCGTACTTGCGCTTCTTGGCGCCGAGCAGCCTGACGAAGACGATCTTCCCGGTCGGTCCCCACAGCGGGTACTCGGAGGCGTGGTCGCGGGTCAGCGCGACCGCCTTGCCGCCGGCGGCGGATACCCGATAGACGTCGCTCTTCGGCGGGTACTTTTCGCTGCCGGACTTGGCGTAGACGACCTGCTTGCCTTCGGGATCGAAGGAGAAGCCGTAGAAGAAGCCGGTCGCGATCACCCGCTGGGCCCCGGTGGCGACCGTGATCAGGACCAGCTTGCGCTTGCCGATTTCCGGTCCGCGGACGGCGAGGATCTGTTCGGAGTCGGGTGAGAACGCGAACGCGTAGGGTTCGCGCCAGTTGACCATCAGCGTGCGGCCGGCGCCGCCCTTGGTCGAGGCCAGCTTCAATTCGGACCGGTGGCCGGGCCCTTCGTGGGAGTAGGCGATCATCGAGCCGTCGGGCGAGATGTGAGGCACTGATCCGGGGCCGATCTTGCGGACGCCCGAGCCGTTGTCGTTGGCGACGTAGACAGACGTCTTGAGGGTTCCGCGGACGAAGGTGAGCGCCGCCTGCGCGGAGGCGGGGACGGCGAGCAGCGCGGCGAGGGAGAGGATGGGCAGAAGCAGCTTGGCCTTGGGGGGTGCGAGCATGGGCGGGATCCTACTCCCGCGGGGGCTCCCCTCGGCTACAGCTCCGGCACGTCGGCGCCCTGCGGCTCGAACGGCATCCGCCGCACCTCCGCCCAGCCGGAGCAGCGCGCCTCGAGGGCCGCGGCGACGGTGCCCGCCTCCTGCCACGTCGTCCAGACGAGCACGGTCGGCCCGGCGCCGGAGATCGTCGCCCCGAGCGCGCCGAGCTGGCGGGCGGAGTCGACGATCTCCATCGAGCGGGGGTAGAGCCGACGGCGGCGCGACTGGTGGATGCGGTCGCCGCCGAGCCCCCGGGCGACGAGGTCGAGATCGGCGCTGCGCAGGCCGAGGACGAGCAGCGCCGCCGCGGATACGTTGGCGAGGGCGACGGAGATCGAGGGGCATCCGGACAACGCCGCCGCGGCGATCTACGGCGGCTTCGTGATCTGCGGCGGCGACGGGGCGCCGCTTGCGGCCCGCTTCGACCCGCCGGACGG